>JAGHDS010000116.1 GCA_021159845.1 Anaerolineae bacterium | reverse complement strand
GTATCCGAGCGCTCCAACCATACCTGGTAATGCTCATCCTTGAGGTGTGGAAGCCCCTTGACCTCCAGCGTCACCTCGCCCTCTCCCACAGATACCACAGCATGTCCCGTCGCCGTCCGCGGTCCCCAATTAGATGTACCCGGGATATAATCCAGGTAGACATCCACCGGAGCTCCATTCGCATGGACCCTCGCGACAGCGATGGAGAGCAATAGTATCACCATGATCCCCGCCCGAATGAGAAGCCGGGTGGAGGTGCGCGCCGGACTTTTCCTCTCACGCGCGGTCCAATACGTGAAACTCTCACGTTGCGTTTTCGCAAGCAGGGAGCCTAGAGCCATCTTTTTCCTCCTTATGCCGAGTTTCTCAACCGCAATGCGACTTCCTCCCGCGTTCTCCGAACCCTCCGGGCAATCTCCGACACGCCAACCCCCTGAGAGGCCAGCCATTGAATCTGATGCTCCACATCGGAGATCGCAGGAGCGCCATCCCCCGGCTCCTCCAATATCGACGCTTCGCCACTTCCCATCTCCTGGTTCGCGCCGACTACCCGTTCGATATTCTCTCCCTGCGCCCGAAGGGTCTCCGAGAGACGCTCAGCACGTTCCAACAACGCCGCCAATTCCTCGCCGCGCTCATGCAGGCGGGCGGTAACCCGCTCGGCCGTCTGGGCGAGCTCCTCGGACAGCTGCGCGATCTCCGCCTCCCATTGGGCCACCGGTGCTTCTGTCTCGATAGAACGCCACACCCTCCGGGTCGCCAGCGAGGCGTACACAGCCAGGCCAAAGGCCAACAGGCTAAGAAGCAGGCTCAGCAATTCTAGCATGATTCCTCCCCCTAGAGCGAACTCGGGACGGAGCCTTCGCGTGCAGGCTGGCCCGCAGCGACAGGATCGCCTTCGCATGCAGTTGACACACCCGGGCTTGCGAGAGATCAAGCACCTCACCGATCTCCCGCATGGTAAGCCCCTCATAATAGTAAAGGGACAACAACAACTGCTCACGCTCCGGCAATCGCTTCAGAGCCTCTTTCAGCTCTTCTCGCAGCTCCTCCTCCTCTATGCGCTCCTGCAACTCTGTATCCGTGGGATCACTCAGAACATCCCCCAGGACGATCTCCTGACTATCGCCAGATTGAGCCAAGGGCGCATCCAAGGACAAAATCGCGAAACCCGCCTCGATCAGGGCCTGCTCGTATGTACCCTGTTCCATACCAGTATACGAAATGACCTCCTCGTCCGCGGGCATGCGCCCAAGCTGCTGTTGCAAATGCTCGATCGCATCCTGGATACGATTCACCCGCTGGCGAGCCGAACGGGGCAACGGATCCAGATGGCGTAGCGCATCCAGGATGCTCCCTCGAATGCGCTTCGTCGCAAAGGTCTCAAACCGATACCCACGTTGGGGGTCAAACCGCTCAACCGCCTCGATCAGGCCCAGTATCCCATATCCAATCAGGTCCTCCTCGTCAACGCTGTTGGAAGGCGGTATGCCCATTTGCCCCACGACGCGCCGCACCAGAGGCGCGTAAGCCAGGATCAACTCCTCACGCGCTGCGGCATCACGGCTCGTTTTATACCTGGCCCAAAGCTCGTCCAGGCGAGCATCCTCGCCGCCAGATTGTTGTGAACGAAGCGAACGCCGTGAAGTTTCCACCGACCAACCTCTACAAGTGCAATCGTTTCTCAGGCTTCACCCCGCCGTCAAGCCGAGGCAGGAGTGGCACCGCCAGTATGCGGCGAGCCCCCATCATCCTTCCGTCCCTCCTCCTTCTGATCGGAAGAGGGTTCAGGGATCAAGACCAAAATTCCTCCCAACCCCAACAGAGCAGAGATAATCAGCGTTAAGAGCGTACGATGAGCCACCGCCTCGAAGCCCATGCCCGAGGTATAACTCACGAAGGCCACCAACACCGTCAACGTCAGACACATGAGATAAACCGCACGCACTACCGAACTCCATCCCATCTCGAATCACCTCACACGACTAGATTTACGCGCTACTGCGCCATCCCAGCGGACTGCAGGGACATCGGCCGAGAAGACTCCACATCCATTCGACTGATGACGTACTCCTGCACGCCGCGAGTCATCCGACAGGCCAACCGCTCCGCGGACGCCAGCTCAATGTCCTCAGGCACCTGCTGGCCAGTCGTCACATAAGCCAGAGGTAGCCCGGTATGATAAGACAAACTGATAGCTGCGCCCATGCGCTCCGTCTCGTCGGCTTTGGTTAGAATGAGCCCGCTGAGCGGCACGACGGAGAAGCGCTGGACGACCTCCTCCATCTCCAGATAGGCCATCGTACAGGACACCGCTAGGTAGATCTCTGGGGAGGGAACCGCCGACGCGAAGGAGCGCAGATCCCCCGGCCAGGCACCATCACGTCGGCTCCGCCCCGGCGTATCGACCAAAATCAGATCCCAGCCATCATGCGTCCGCACGATGTCAGCCAACTCATCAGGGGAATACGCGATCTCAACCGGGACTCCCATAATGTCCCCATACGCCTGCAACTGGGCTATCGCCCCCACCCGGTGAGTATCGATACTGGCCAGAAGCACCCGCTTATGCTGCTTCTGAGTGTAATATCCCGCCAGCTTAACCAGCGTGGTC
>JAGHDS010000109.1 GCA_021159845.1 Anaerolineae bacterium | reverse complement strand
AGCATCCAGAGCATCCTCGGCCACGCTGATGATGGTGGGCAAAGCCATATAGGCCAGGATGAGCGCCCCGGTGAGAGCGGTCAGGCCCGTGGGGGCGCCGAGATACTCGCGAATCAACGGGGCAACCACCGTCATGCCGAAGAAGCCCAACACTACCGATGGGATCCCCGCCAGCACCTCAATCATCGGTTTGAGGATCTCCCGCACCCACCCCGGCGCCACCTCACGCACGAATACGGCTGTAGCAACCCCCAACGGTAGTGCGATGGCAACAGCCGTGATCGTCACCAGAATCGAGCCCAGGATCAGCGGCAGCGTACCGAACAAGCCGAAAGTGGGATACCAGCGCGTACCGAAGAGGTTATCCAACGGGACCAAGGAGAAAACGGGGAGTCCTTCGCCCAACAAGAAGAGAAAGATAAGAAGCACAAAGCCTATCGTGGAAAAGCCCAACACTCGAATGACGGCTTCAACGACAAACTCCGCCCATCGAGAACGTGACGATCCACCTAGTAGTCGATTCATATCCCGATTATCAACCTATAGCTCCAAATCTTCATGCTCTGCAGCCTGCCCTCACGGCTGCCGCAAGGGCACGAAGCCCAGCTTGGGGACCAATGCCTGTCCATCCGTCCGGATCCAATCCAGATACTCTTTGATATGTCCTGTCGGCTCGCCGGCTGTATACATGAACAATGGTCGCGCGATGGGATACGAGCCGTCGTTCACCGTCTCAATCGATGGAAGCACATATGGCCCGTTCGCATCACGAGCGATGGCCAACACCTTTTGGTCAGGGGTCACGTATCCCAGCCCATCGTAGCCGATAGCGTTCGGGTTCTGACGTATCTCCGCGCTGATCCCCTCGGAGGAGGGCATTAACAGCGTGTCGGGAGAAAAAAGCAGGTCGCTGTGCTTGTTCCCCAGCCGGACGGCGTGCTCCAGGAAATACACATAGGTTCCAGAGCTTGACTCCCGAGAGAGCAGGACGATCGGCCGATCCTCCCCCCCGACCTCTTTCCAATTGATGATCTTTCCCGTGTAGATGTCGGATATCTGTTGTAGAGTCAGCCCGTTCACCGGGTTCGACGGATGGACGACCACAGCGACGGCATCACGGGCGACGACGAACTCCACCGGATTGATGTTATTAGCCCGCGCGGCCGCGATCTCCTCCGGCTTCATCCTCCGAGACGCGTTAGCGATGTCCACCGTCCCGTTGATCATCGCGGCGATTCCGGTGCCAGACCCACCGCCCGTCACCGAGATGCGCACGTCCGGATGCTCCTTCATGTAAGTCTCCGCCCAGGCCAGTGCCAGATTCACCAGCGTATCGGAACCCTTGTTCTCAATGGTCTTTGCCTCAGCCGGTGCCCCCCCGGTCACCATCTGATCGGACGATCGCAAACCGCATCCGGTCGAGAGCAAGACGATGCCGCACAGAAGCACAGAGGCTATAAACCAGTGGAACCAACGGTGGCTAAATGAGCGGAAAAGCTGAAAGGAAAAGAATCGGGAGGAAGTCAAACAGGAGAGCGGCAGAGGAAACAAGGCATGACTGAGAGAGATTGACCAGCGAATCAACCTTATACGACCGAGTGTCCCCCTAGAATGCAGGACATACCTACGTTGTATCACAGGAGATCGGCCCATTATTCTTACTTTTCCGAAAAGGAATTCAATACTCTGCCCCCGGCCTGCTCACATCTGGACGGCAACCAAAGCAGATTCTATCAAATATCCGGCAGCCGTCAAATTGGAGTAATTGTTCACCGGTTGGGGTAAAAGGGGTTAGCTGCGCGGCATCCTCGTACATCGAGTCTCACGAAGTTGTGTGTCCTGCAGCCAAACGGGCCGGGAGCTTGTTGCCCCCCTGTAGTCCCCCCTCCCCCAATTCGCTCCGCTGGGGAGGAGGAACCGAGGAAATGGCTTGTAGTGGCCCCTGAACTTTGGCCTTCTCCTTTGAGCTCCCATATACACAGCTTTCCTCACAGCACTACCCCATATCTTGTTCGGGTGGCGGAGGGCAATGCCCTCCGCTACCCAAAAGGCCAAACTTGAGGAAAGGAGACTGGGGTGGGGTCACTCTTCCATCAGCATGGTGTCCTGCAGTTGCCGCAGTTTATACACGAACTTCGTCGGGTCGGGTGCGAAGTTCTCCTCGGTCAGCATCGCTCCCTTCGGCACGTCCTGGAGCACCTTGCCGCCCGGAGCGATGCCGACCGGGATCCCCCGCGCCGCTTTGGCTTCCTCGTAGATATAGATTCGCCCGAGGAAGTCCGCGCTGCCCATGTCCCCCACTGTCTCGCCTGCCCTCAGGTCCCGCTTGGCGATAGCGACGACCTCGGAGACCCGCCGCTTGGCGACCAGCGTCCGCTCCCCATAGATGACCGCCTCCGCAATGGAAAGCGGGGTTTCGGCGCTGCATAAATGGTAGGGACGATACAACGTGTAGTAGGGGCCAGGCCCCATGGAGTAGAAGGCCATGTCCTGCCGGATGCGAGGATCGTCCGTCGTGATCACGGCGAAAACGCCGGGAGCCACCTTGCCCGTGGAGAAATCCACACAGCCGCGATGGTCAAGGATGCCCCCGTCCTCCTTGGGGACATAGATCTTGTTCAAATCCGGGATGTCCACCTTCGCTCCATGCATCCCAGGGACGTCCGGCACCAGGCCAGTGGCGTTCGACACAGCCGCCATCTCCACCATCGTCTTGGTGCCATCCTTGAAGGCGGCCAGCATCTTCGGATTCATCCCCTTGCGCTCGGCCTCCTCACGGCAGGAATCCGGCGTAGCCTCGAGATCGATTGGGTTGTTTTTGCCCTTGCCCAGGCAAACGATCTCGAAGCCGAGTGACCGGATCTGCTGGTACAACATAAGACACACCCCGGGCTCATCACCGAAGGCCACGGTGTAAACGCTCCCCGTCCGCCGAGCCAGACGGTTCAGTAACACCCCCACGGTAACGTCCGTCTCCACGTTCAACATCACAATGGCTTTCCGGTTGAGAATGCCATTCCATGCCACCTGGGCACCTACCTCGGTGATCCCGGTCGCCTCCACGATGGCATCCAGGTTTTCCAGCCGGGTCAACAGCAGTGCATCTTCCGTTACCAGGTACTTCCCTCGCTTTAAGGCATCTTCCGCCTCTCCAGGCTTATTCGTAACGCATATCCGCGATTCAGGGACGCCCATCGACTTCAGAGCCTGAAGCGGGCGGTCCACCGCGATATCCGCGATGGCGACCGTTTCCATGCCGACCATCTGGTGAGTCGCATGAGCCATGCCCGATCCCATCTGCCCACAGCCGACCAGGCCAACCCGGATCGGGTTGCCTTGTGCCTCGCGTTCTTGCAGATGTTCTAAGAGTTCCATGATCTCACACCTTCCATAGGTTTTTCGCTACCTATGAGCCTTTTCCAAGAATTCCAGGTACATCTCACTTGCCCTTCATATTCCCAAGAGACACTCGATTGAGCCGTCCCGGACATCCTCTCCACCTGCTGGATCCAGATCCGCCTGGCCCTCACCGCATTCCATCCGTTACTCATCCCCATACTTCACGGGTATGAAGACCTATAACCATCCAACCACCTCTCCCCATCGCGCCTTTAGACCAATCGAGCGAGCTCCCTAAAGTCCTCTTTCATATGCTCGTAAAGCCGCTTATACAACGAGAAATACCTCATGTACAGCTTGTGGTTTTCCGGATTTGGCTCCATACGGTCGATGTACTCCGCCCACTCCTTTGCCACCGAGAAGTCCTTGAACACGCCTGTGGCCACGCCAGCCAGGATGGCATCGCCGAATGGTGCACCTGTCCTCCGCTTCACCAGCACCGTCGGCACGTCGAACACATCAGTGATAATCTGCCGCCACAGCTTGCTGACCGCCCCTCCCTCGTTGAGCACCAGCGGGAGGTTCAGCTTCAATCCGGCCTCCCGGATCAGCCGGAAGTTGTCATACAACGCGTAAGCGACTGCCTCCATCATCGCCCGCACCAGATGCCCCTTGCCGTGGCTCAAGGACAACCCAAACACCACCCCGCGTGCATAAGGATCCCACAGCGGCGTCCTCTCCCCCATCAGGAAGGGGAGGATAATCAACCCCTCACTGCCTGGAGGTACCTTCTGCGCCTCCAGGTTCAGCAGATCATACGATGAGACGCCCAACACCCGCTCCACCTCGATCTCATACTGGGAGAAGGCATCACGCAGGTATCGAATCGACTGTCCGCCGGTCATGGTGGAAGGCACGGTGATATACGTGTTCGCGGAGTCCACGGTGTAGGGGAAGTTGATCACCAGCCGACCCACAGGCGAGAAGATGAAATCCAGGCTCTTGTGAATGACACCGAAGTTGCCCACACTGCCGAGGTTGCTCTGGATGTCCCCTTCCTCGATAGCACCAGCCCCCACCCAACCGGCATTACAGTCCACCTGCCCGGCTGCTACCGGGGTGCCCGGTGCCAGCCCTGTCTGCTCCGCCGTCTGAGGCGTGACCTCCCCTACAACGTCCACACAATCGTATAGGTCGGGGATCAGGTCTGGTGGGATGCCGATCTCCCGCATCAGCCCCTCCTCGAATCGGCGCTGGCGCAAGTTGTAGGCCACACCATAGAAGGCCGCGGCAGAATAGTGCAATGTCGCCTTGCCCGTGAGCCGGAGCGTGATGAACCCGTCGATAGTCAGGGCCTTCCAAATCCGTCTGAACGAATCGGGGCGATGATTCTTCTCCCACAACAGGTTGACCAGCGTAGGGT
>JAGHDS010000485.1 GCA_021159845.1 Anaerolineae bacterium | reverse complement strand
GACCACGCTTGCTCCGCCTAGCCCCATTAGCTTGAGCATCGCTCGTCGGGATATAACGTGTCGGTTAGCCATTTTTGTTTCCTCCTTTTTGGATCTTGAAAGATGAAAAGCCGTTTCGTTCTGCCCCAGGGTCCAGGGCGGATTCACATATTCAGCGTGGGATCAAGCGCGTCGCGAAGGCCGTCTCCCACGAAGGTAAAGCTGAGGGTGGTGATGGCGATCATGAAGGTGGGAAAGAGTCCCAGGTGCCAGTATACGCGCAGATAAGCAGCGCTGGAGCCAACCATCTTGCCCCAACTCGGCAGGGGATCATTGATACCGACGCCCAGGAAGCTCAGCCCGGCTTCTGCAAAGATGGCTGTGGGGATGCCAAGGGTGAGCATGATGATGAGCGGTGGCAGAGCGTTAGGCAGGATATGTCGGACGAGGATGTGCATCTCGCGCGCACCAACGGCTCGAGCGGCGGCGACGAACTCCTTTTCCCTCAGGGTAAGCAGCTGAGCCCGGGTGAGCCGACAAACGGGCACCCAACTGGTGACGCTGATAGCCAGGATCACGTTGAACAGTCCCGTGCCCAGCACGCTCATGATGAACAGGGCGAAGAGAAGGCTGGGAAAAGCCGTCATGATCTCCACTGCTCGCAGGACGACGAAGTCGAACTTGCCGCCTCGTAGTCCCGCTATGGAGCCAAGCGGTATACCGATGGAGAAAGCCACAGCTTGGACTAGGAATCCCACTAGTAGGGACGTACGAGCGCCGTAAATGATACGGCTGAGCAGATCGCGTCCGATGGCATCGGTCCCCAACCAATGTTTGGCGCTGGGAAACTGTCGAGCCTCTGAGAGCACGGCCTTATCATAGGGATAGGGGGCCAGGATGTCGGCGAAGATGGCCGTGAGAATGAGCAATAGTGCCACGATTAATCCTCCCATGGCCAGCTTGTTACGCGAGAACCGGCGCATAGCGTCTTGCCAAAGTGTCCGCTGTCGTTGTTTGGTGAATGGTGTGGCAGGGGAGGACGCAAGCGTCTCCGATATGTCGGTGGTCATAAGGATTGCTTCTCCGTCAGACGTACTCGTGGGTCGATTATGGTGTATAAGATGTCGCTAAGCAGGTAGGTAAAGCCCCAGAGCCCGGCGACCAGAAGCATGAGCGCCATGATCAAGGGGTAGTCTCGCTTCCAGATACTTGTCACGAAGAAGCTACCCAGCCCGGGGATGCGAAAGATGGATTCGATGAAGATGGAACCCGTGAGCAGGTTGGGGATTTCGGGGCCCATGACGGTGATGAGGGGAATGAGGGCGTTTTTCAGGACGTGCCGGAAGATAACTGCTTTTTCCGTCAGCCCCTTGGCCCGGGCCGTACGAACATAGTCGGCTCGTAGGGCTTCCAGCATGCTGACCCGTGTGTATCGCGCCACCATTGCCATAGGGCCTAGAGCGTAGGCCAACATGGGCATAATGACGTTCTTGGGTTCCTCCCAGCCGCCGGTGGGCAGCCAGCGCAGGCGTACGGCGAAGAGCAGGACCAACCATGTGGCGATGACGAAGTTCGGCACGGTGATGCCCAGCGTGGCCAGGAAGGTGACCGTGTAGTCCAGCCAGGAGTTCTGGCGGATAGCCGCCAGAATGCCGAAGATGAGTCCCATTGCGTAAGCGAGGGTGATCGTGGCGGCTCCGAGCTGAATCGTCGGCGGCCAGACGCGTCGGATCAGGTCGGTGACGCTCTCTGTGGGACTTTGGTAGGAAATGCCGAAGTCGAAGTGGAACGCACGCCACATGTAGCGGGTATACTGCTCCCACAGGGGACGGTCCAGGCCATACTTGTGTAGAATGTTTGCCTTGGCTTCTGGTGGGAGAGGCATCTTGGTCTCGTCGAAGGGGCCACCTGGGACAGCGTGCATCAGGAGGAAGGTGACGATAGAAACGGCGAAGAATACGAAGACGAGACTGGCTAACCGCCCGATGATATATCGTGTCATATGGGACCCCGCTTTGAGCTTCTAGGCGTGAATGTAGGGCGAGCTCAGAACTGAGAGGTAGGGGAACAGAGGATCGCTCACGAGCGATGCCATCGTTACTCTAGCATAGGATAGAGGCACTGTCAAGCAAATAATTTGTGCAATTCCCTAAACTGTATAGCATCCGATGTATGGTAGCTGGTTAGATCGGATGTGGTGCATCTACTCTTGAGACTAGCAGGGGCGGTGCTTGTGGCCTCTTGAACTGTGACTTGCTGTCGTTCGGACACCCGGGAGCGGGCGGATGTAGGGGATCCGAAGCTGAAGGGGGGCTATTCAGGCAATTGTTCACCGTTCCCCCGCTGGATCTCATTGGCATCCGGTGAGCGATGTGGGTGAAGAAACACTCGGATACGGGTATCTAGCTCCAAGTGCTTGGGCCGCGGATGGCCCTCATCCCCCAGACCCCCTTCTCCCACGCCTGGGAGAAGGGGGCTTGATTCGGCTTGTGGTGACGGCGCAGTGGAACTGCGCCGCCACCACAAGCCATTTCCTCAGCGGAGCGAATTGGGGGAGGGGGAACTACTTCAGGCCGCCTCTTCAGCTTCTCCGCCCGCTATCGTGCTAGTGGGCCAGCCGCGCGTACTTCTTCAGATACTTCTTTCTCGAAGATGGCGAAGTTCTCGTGGAACATGCGGGCCAGCTTGCGCGCCTGCTCATCGTAGGCGGCCGGGTCTTTCCAGGTTCCTCGCACGTTGAGCACTTCCGATGGGACACCGGGACAGGTCGTCGGTACGTACAGGCCAAAGACCGGCTCACGTTGCAAGGGAACATCGTTCAGCGCGCCGGAGAGGGCTGCTCGTACCATTGCTCGGGTGTGTGTGATCGGCATGCGGTGCCCGATGCCGAAGGGGCCGCCGGTCCAACCAGTGTTGATCAGCCAAACGTTGACGTTATGTTTCCGAATGCGCTCGCCTAGCATATCGGCGTAGACCTCGGGATGCAGGATCATAAAGGGTGCCCCGAAGCACGTGCTGAACGTCGCCTGCGGCTCATTGATCCCGGTCTCCGTGCCAGCGACCTTCGCCGTGTAGCCGGAGAGGAAGTGGTACATAGCCTGTTCCGGCGTCAGCTTAGCGATCGGAGGGATCACGCCGAAGGCGTCCGCTGTCAGGAAGACTACGTTGCTGGGGTGTCCGACGGTCCCGGACTCCACAATGTGAGGCAGGTAGGTGATGGGGTAGGCGGCCCGGGTGTTCTCGGTCAGCGAGGCATCGTCCAGGTTGAGCTTACGGGTTTTCGGATCCATGGTCACGTTTTCCAGGATGGTGCCGAATCGTTGGGTGGTCTGGTAGATCTCCGGCTCTGCCTCGGGGGAGAGGCGGATGACCTTCGCGTAGCACCCCTGCTCGAAGTTGAAGATGCCGTCGGCGCTCCAGCCATGTTCATCATCGCCGACGAGAGCGCGCTCTGGATCGGCTGAGAGGGTCGTCTTCCCCGTGCCGGAGAGCCCGAAGAGGATGGCGACGTCTCCGTTGGGCCCCACGTTGGCTGAGCAGTGCATGGGGAGCACTTCTTTGAAGGGCAGCAGGTAGTTCATGACCGTGAATACGGACTTTTTGATCTCGCCACCATAGCCGGTGCCGCCGATCAGGATAAGCCTCTTTGCCAGATCGAGCAGGATGACCGCATCTGAGTTCACGCCGTCGGCCTCTGGATCAGCGCGGAAGCTCGGGATGCTGATGACGGTGAACTCCGGCTTGTGCTCCTTGAGCTCCTCCGGTGTGGGGGTGACGAACATATTTCGGGCGAAGATGCTCTGCCAGGCCAGCTCCGTGATCACCCGGATGGGGAGGCGGTAGCGTGGATCGGCCCCCGCGTAGCAATCCTGGACGAACAGGTCCTTGCCTTGTAGGTAGCCCAGCATCTTCTGGTGCAATACGTGGAATCGCTCCGGCTCGATCGGCCGGTTGACGTCGCCCCACCAGATGTGTTGCTCGCTGGATGGCTCTCGGACGATGAATTTGTCGTTAGGGGAACGGCCTGTGTGCGCCCCCGTCCGGACGACCAGGGGGCCCATGTGTGCGAGCTGCCCCTCACCCCGGCGCAGGGCCTCTTCGTATAAAACAGGTGTGGTCAGGTTCCAGTACACCCGACCGACGTTTATGATCCCATGTTGCTCAAGTGAAGTATCTGACACGTGGATTCCTCCTTCGTAAAATGGTTCGTTAGCGTTGGGAACTGGGTCCTTTCGTGCCGTCGAGGATCCGGTGGCGACAAAACGAAGAGGACAGGGTCCCTGTCCTCTTCGTTGAGCAAGCTTGAGAGATATTCCCGGTGTGAGCACAGTTTCATTGTGCCCCCATTTGGATGTCTATCTTGACCTTATAACGGCAACATGCTCATCGTCTTCCTGATCAGCTCGACGGAGCGTTGCAGTTCCTCTTTCTCCTCTCTGGTTAGGGAGATCTCCAGGATTCGTTCGATCCCGCGACGGCCCAGGACTACCGGCACGCCGAAGCAGATATCATTCAGTCCGTACTCACCCTCCAGGTAAGCGGAAGCGGGCAGTACCATGTGTTTGTCCTTTAGGATGGCCTCTACCATCTTGCCTACGGCAGCGCCTGGGGCATAATATGCGCTCCCGGTCTTCAGAAGCTGGACGATCTCACCGCCGCCGCCCCGGGTTCGTTGCACGATGGCCTCAATGCGGTCAGCCGGTAGCAGGTCGGTGATGGGAATGCCTCCCACTGTTGAGTAGCGGGGGATCGGCACCATTTCGTCCCCGTGTCCGCCCATGACGAAGGCCCAGACGGATTCCACCGAGACGTTCATTTCCATCGCGATGAACGCACGCATACGCGCGGAGTCTAATACGCCAGCCTGGCCTAAGACGCGTTCCCTTGGGAAGCCACTGACTTTCTTGGCCAGATAGACCATCGAGTCCAGTGGGTTCGTTACGAGCAACAGGATGGTATCTGGTGACCTGGAGACGACCTGCTCGACGACCGATTGCACGATGCGGGCGTTCGTGCCCACCAAATCCTCTCGGCTCATGCCGGGTTTGCGTGGCATACCGGCGGTGACGATGACAATGTCGGACTTGGCTGTGGCCTCGTAGTTGGTCGTACCGGTGATCTGGGTGTCATACCCCCAGATGGGCCCGGCCTCCGTCAGATCCAGCGCTTTGCCCTTTGGCATGTCGCCTGTAGCGGGGATGTCTACCAGAACGATGTCCCCCACTTCCCGTTCCGCCAACCATGCTGCGGTCGTTGTACCTACATGGCCGGCGCCGATGATGGATATCTTGTTGCGCGTCATCTCGCTACTCCCGTGGGGTAGATTTGCATCCTGGGGGAGTAGGGCGTATTGGGTGTTAATGCATTCGTCTGTGATGTGCCCCGGATGTGAGCATACCTCTCATGGTCTGGTGTCATTGCCTTTGCGAGTACTCTCATTTATGTGGGCACCGACAGTCCTTCGGTCGTTGTTGCGACGCGTGGCTCGGATACGCCGGGCACAAAAATCCCATCGGCCGCCAGGACGGGCTTCAGCGCGGCGATTGCTACCTCCAACATCTCGGGATCCGGCTCGCGCGTGGTGAGGCGCTGTAACCAGAGCCCGGGCAGGATGAACAGCCGTACGATGGGGTGTTGCTGATGATCGGCTGAGAATCGTATGAACTCATAGGCAACCCCTGCAAGGACGGGCACGATGAGCACTCGCGAGAGTAGGCGCAGGTACCACTGCGAGAACTGAAGCGGTATGTGGAACAGAATGGCCAGCACCAGTACAAACAATAGGAAACTGGTGCCGCATCGGGTATGGGCCGTTGAGAAGCGGGCCACGTGATCTGGGATGAGTTCCACCCCGGCCTCATATGCGTTGATCGTCTTGTGCTCTGCCCCGTGATAGGCAAACACGCGCTTGATGTCGGGCGTCAGGCCGATGAGCCAGACATAGGCTAGAAACAGAACGAGCCGGATGGCACCCTCGACCGCGCTGCTGGCCACGGCGGATGGCCAATAACGCTGAAGCCATTGTGCGAAAATAGAAGGTAACAGGAAGAACAGTCCGATGCTAAAGGCTAAGGCACCCGCCATCGTAGTCCACGCGATCGGGCCGGTGAACTCGACGTTCTCTTCAGATGTCGTCACCTCGGCGGACCAGAGCAAGGCTCTCATCCCGAGCACCAGGGCATCCCACAGCGCGGTCAGCCCGCGGAGAAGGGGCCACTTTCCCCATTGGCTGGTGTACACCCGTGCTGTGAGCGGTTCCTGATGTACGACGATGTCGCCCTGGGGGTTACGCACAGCGACAGCTACATGCGTGCGCCCGCGCATCATCACGCCTTCTATTACCGCTTGGCCACCGTAGTGGAATTTTGCCACGAGTCCGGTCCTGTTACGGGCTACCGAATGTTTCCTGCCGCAGACCCAGGGGGAGAGGCCTGCTCGTCCTATTGTAGAGGCACCCGGTAGCCATATTCTAATCGTTGCAAGTATCTCATTTTACACGCGGCGGCGGAGTGTGTCAACCGGGTTCCAGCGGTGATTACCCACATCTCACCGCGGAGTCGCGGGGAGCGCTGAGGAGGAAGAAAAAAAGAGAGTTCCTCTGCGTCCTCGGCGTCTCTGCGGTGGAGAAAGACATGTTAAGCATACATATCGCACT
>JAGHDS010000085.1 GCA_021159845.1 Anaerolineae bacterium | reverse complement strand
GTGGAGGCATTACGTCGGGTGCGGGCCGAGCTGGCCAGGTTGCAGCGGGATGAACGAGAGCTGGCCCGTCGCATCGACCTGCTGACCTTTCAGGTGCAGGAGATCGAGAGCGCTCGGCTGGAGCCGGGCGAGGAGGAAACGCTAGAGGCAGAGCGAAGGCGGCTAGCCAACGCGGAGCAGCTCGTGTTGCTGGCAAACGAGGTGGTACAGGCCCTGGAGGAGGGGGCTGACGAGCAGTTATCGGCCTTTGACCTGCTGGGGCAGGCGACCCAGGCGCTGACCCGACTGGCCCGTATCGACCCGGACATGGGGGCTATCCGGCAGCAAGTCGAGGAGTTGTCCTATCAACTGGCGGATATCGTACGCGATGTGCGCGGCTATCGGGATACGATCGAGTTCAACCCCGCCCGGTTGACCCAGGTCGAAGAGCGCCTGGACCTGATCTACAATCTGAAGCGTAAATACGGCGATTCGATCGAGGAAATCCTGGCGTTCGCACAGCAGGCTCAGGCCGAACTGGAAACGATTACCCACGCGGGAGAGCGGATTGCCGAGCTGGAGGAGGAAGAGGAACGTCTACTGCATGAGATCGGCACACTGGGACAGCGCCTTTCGGAGGCACGGCGGGCGGCCGGCGAGCGCTTGGCCCAGGCGGTGGAGCAGGAGCTGGCCGATCTGCGCATGGAACAGGCGCGCTTCGGCGTCGACCTGCGTTGGCGCGATGACCCATCCGGCGCATATGTAGGCGAACGTCGCGTGGCCTTCGATGCGACGGGGCTGGACCGCGTGGAGTTCCTGGTCTCGGCGAACCCTGGCGAGCCCCTGCGCCCGCTGGCTCGCGTGGCCTCTGGTGGCGAGACCGCCCGGCTGATGTTGGCGCTGAAGACCGTGCTGAGTCACGCGGATGAGACGCCCACTCTCATCTTCGACGAGATCGATGTAGGAATCGGTGGGCGTGTGGGCGCTGTGGTGGGGCGTAAGTTGTGGAGTCTGACGGTCGCGAGTACCCAGGGCCATCCCGGTCACCAAGTCCTCTGCGTGACGCATCTGCCACAGCTGGCGGCCTATGGGGATGTGCACTACCATGTGAGCAAGGCTGTAGAGGGGAAACGCACCATCACACACGTGCGACAGATCTCTGGGGAGGAACGCATCGACGAGCTGGCGGCCATGCTGGGCACCACGACCGACGCCGGGCGGAAGAGCGCGGCGATCATGTTGGCCGAGGCCAAGGAGTACAAAGCTGAGCGGGGCCGCGCTGAGGCCCCTTTGAGCGCTTCAGGGCGGGGTGCCCCATAGCCCAGGCCGGGCAGGAGAGAATCCGGTGCAAAGCTGGTTAACCTCATTAATTCCATCGGGCACGGCCTTCATCCTGGCCGTGCAACGCTGGTCTAACCCCTTTTGGGATCATCTCTTCCTCACGGCGACGTATCTGGGCGTGGATAAGTTCCTGGTCTTATTGGTCGCTCTCGCATATTGGTGCATCGATCGACGCGTGGGGATCAACCTGGCATACCTGGTCTTGACATGCGACTATCTGAACGGGTTTTTGAAAAACATCTTCCGGGAGCCCCGCCCGGCGGCCGCAGGGTTGCGGGTGCTACGCCCCGAGACGTCCCCCGGGTTCCCCAGTGCCCACGCCCAGGAGGCCGTGGCTGTGTGGGGATACCTGGCGACACAGGCGGGCCGCCCCATTGCGTGGGCCATCGCGGTGGTCATTATCTCACTGATCGCCTTCTCCCGGATCTATCTCGGGGTCCACTTCCCCCATGACATCATCGGCGGGCTGCTGATCGGAGCGATCTTCCTGGTCGCGTACCAGCGAGTTGCGCCGTCTCTGAGCCAGCGCTGGCAAAGACTATCGATGCGAGACCAAATATTACTGGCGATTGGCGCCCCGTTATTCCTCTGGCTGATACACCCAGCCGAGCAGATCATCCGGCCCGAGGGGACGGTATCCATCTATCCATCCATCTCCGCCGCCCGGGATATGGGGTTTTTAGCAGGGGCGGTTCTGGGGATGATCGTGGAACGACGGCATGTGCGCTTTCAGGTGTGGGGCCCGTGGTGGAAACGACTATTGCGTTTCCTGTTGGGAGCTGCTATCGTCGTGATCTTTTGGCAGGGCCCTAAGTGGTTCATTCCCCGGGGTATAAGCCCATCCCTGGACGCCACATTGCATCTGCTGCGGTATACATTGGCCGGGATGGCCGCCATCTGGTGGGCACCGTGGTTGTTCGTGCGGCTGAAACTGGCCCCGCGACAAGGCGAAGTCAGGAGATAGTAACATCCACAGGAGGTATCCCTTTGCGAGCCTTCAGCGTTGTTTTTCGCAGTATTCGCGATTTCTACGAGGAGATGTTCCTGCTCGTCTCTCTCAGCATCGTATGGTGGGTCCCCGTGATCGCGATCACCGTGCTGGTGCTCCCCCTGGCGCGAAGTTTACCCTCCTGGCTGGTTGGCGCGGCTGTCGCGGTGCTCGCCGTCCTGCTGGCACCGCTCACGACCGGGTTATGCCAAATCGGATACCGGATCGCCTATGAGCTTCGTGTGGATTCCAGCTTCTTCAAGGAATCCGTGCGCGAGTTCTTCTGGCCCAGCGTCAAACTCGGCCTTTTGAACGTCGTCATCCTCGTTACCATCATTGTGAATCTGCTTTTCTATGCCCGGTTTCCCGGCACGTTGCGCCTGATCACCATCTTGTGGATCTACGTGCTGATCATGTGGGGGGCTGCCCAGCTTTATCTGTTCCCCTTGCTCATTGAGCAGCAAGAGCCCCGCGTGCTCATGGCGGTGCGCAACGCGGCCGTGTTAGTTCTGACACGCCCTCTGTTCACGCTCATTGTCCTCCTTTTGGCGTTTATCCTGACAGCTCTCTGCACCGTACTGCCCGTTCTGTTGATACTGATCTGGCCTGGCCTGATGGCACTGATCAGCACCCGAGCCCTGGCTGTCATCCTCGAGGAAGCTCGTGCGATGGCCCCACAGGATCAACATCGCGATGACGGTGATGGTAACGACGAGGGGGAGGAGTAGCGTGCTACCAGGCGCGAAATGGTGCTCAATGGGGGGTGCTCGCTGAGGATGCGGTCATCAGACGAGAGAGCGATTAGATGTTGCCCACCCCGATTAATCCGTGTCCGCGCCGCCCTCCGGCGCGGGCTTTACAGCCATACCTTCGTAGCGCTGCGGCATTACAATTTCCGCCTGTTCTGGAGCGCCCGGCTGGTCACGTTGATCGGTAGCTGGATGCAGCGGGTGGCATTGGGATGGCTCGTTCTGCAGCTGACGAACTCCCCCCTTCTGCTAGGCGTGGTCAGTTTCGCCGGGGCTGTGCCGGTTATATTGCTGGGACTTTTTGCGGGCGTGGCCGTCGATCGCGTGGATAAACGTCGCCTCGTATTGGCGACCCAGACCGCCTTCATGTTTCTGGCGTTGACGCTGGCGATCCTGACCGCGTCAGGGCATATACGCGTGTGGCATGTAATCGCCATCGTGATGTTGACGGGGGTGGTCAACGCGTATGATGGTCCTGCCCGACAGGCGATGATCATCGATCTGGCGGGCAGGGTGGACCTGACGAATGCCGTGGCGTTGAACTCGGCCGCTTTCAACGCGGCGCGCATCATCGGCCCGTCCCTGGCCGGCCTACTCATCGCCCGAGTGGGCATCGCCGGATGTTTCTTCCTGAGCGGGTTTAGCTTCCTGACGATCATAACGGCTCTGGCGGTCATGCGCCTGGATGCT
>JAGHDS010000104.1 GCA_021159845.1 Anaerolineae bacterium | reverse complement strand
GGATCCCCCCTACCCCCAATGCGATGTCCAGCGAAAGAGATCCAGTCGGTATCACCTCCACTTGAAGATGGGTCGCCTCCCCCAACTTCATCACGACTCCTTCCCCAAACCGCCGCTGCAAACTCGCTAACGCCGTCTCTAAGGCTTGTTGCCGTCGCTCGTCCATCAGTCATACCCTCCTTTCCCCAAAGCAAGGGAAAAACGGAACGCATGTTCGTTCATTCGGAGAGAATATAGCACGCATGTTCGCTTCTGTCAAACAGGGGTGTAAGAGAGGCGCATTTCAAACCGGTGGTGGAATGCGAGCACAGGTACTGAAGGGAACGCTCGGATGACACCAGGAAGAGAATCCCGGTTCCTTCGGGGAGCCGGGATTCGGGTTTCCTCCCGGTGTCTACCACTGGGCCCCCGGTGGGTGTCTTGGTCCGCCAGCTTGTCCAGACAACAGTCCTTCTGTGGCAAGAGCATTGCCGCATCATGCCATCGGGTTAGACTGCAGGGAAGGGGATTAAAAAGACCAGAGATGCCAAGAGCCTAAAGACTCCCGGCATCTCCGAGAGGCAAGAGAGGTGGTCACATGTCCCGAGCAAGGGGATCAGTTTGTCATCCCCCCGAGATGAAACGCTTAATCCAACTCTGGCTGGAGCAGGCCGTAGTTCCCATCACTGCGTCGATAGACGACGTTGATATTCTCATCATCAACATTGTAGAAGATGAAGAAATCGTGCCCGAGCAGCTCCATCTGCTCAACCGCCTCCTCTGGGGTTATAGGGGTCACGGGGAAGCGCTTGACACGCACGATGCTGGGCATCTCCTCTTCTTCGACTTCTTCCTCCACAGGGACAGCCCTACTCGCAGCTGCCTGCGCGCGCTTGTGCCACCGTTTTCCTTTGTAACGATCAATCTGGCGATACATCTTATCGACGACGGTGTCGATAGAAGCGAAGATATCGTGGGATTTCTCCTCTGCCCGCAAGATAGCGCGGTTAGCCTTCACGGTGACCTGAGCAACCTGGCGATCCTGTGCGCTCTTGGTCTTCTGTGAGGAGAGCTCAACCCGCACTTCCTGGATATCCGGCAGGTAACGATCCAGCCGACCGACTTTCTTCTCCACATATTCCCTTAGCCAATCTGTAATCTCGATGTTCTTACCCTGGATAATGAGCTGCATCACTTTGCTCCTTTCGATAGCTTGAAATGTCTTGCTGAAGTGCCCGGTGGGACGACGGCAACATGATGCACCTACAGACATCTCGCCCGCATTGTACGGGCTCTGCAAGGCCTTGTCAAAGCGGTAGCCTCCACCCCGCCCCCCCGCCAACAGCTCTGAAGCATTTCCCTCTCGCCAAGGCAGTGTCTCCGATCAGTCCGGGTCCCAGGCCGCCCGGGCAAGCGTATAGGCCCATACTCTCGTCGCGCCAGCTTCCAACAGCGCCTGCGCGCAGGCGATCAGTGTGGCACCAGTCGTGCAGACGTCATCGATCAGCACGGGCTGGCGGCCGTGCATGGAGACGTGGGCAGGGGCAAAGGCTCCCATGACGTTCTCCCAACGAGCGGAGGCATCCAGATGAACCTGCGGTTGTGTGGCGCGCGTCCGGCGAATCGCATTGGCCACGACCGGCAACCCGAGTCGGTCGCCCAGCACCTGAGCCAGCAACGCCGCCTGATTGTAGCCACGCTCCCTTTCTCTTTCCGGATGCAGTGGGACCGGGACCAAACAGTCACCAGTGATCACATCCCCTGGCCACGCTTGCGCCATCCATTCCCCCAGGGGCTTGGCCAGGGCTTTCTGGTGCCTGTATTTGAGTCGGTGCACCGCAGGGCGCAAAGGACCCCCGAAAAGCGCTGCCGAGCGTATAGCGGACAGCGGCGGCGGGTCTCGGCGGCAAATAGGACACAGACCGGGCTTAGAGACGGGTCGACCACATAAGTCACACACGGGCTGGGGGACAGGGGGAATGCTTGCCACACACTGATCGCATAACAACGAGCCCCACTGGCCACAGCCGGCACAGCGGGGCGGGAAAAACAGATCAAGGAGAGCCTGGCGTCCGGAACGGGCAGCCTGCGCTACCAGAGTAAGCTGCAACGGCAACGACATGATAGCCCTCGCCTGGAGATGCTGGCGGCAACCGCCACGGGCTTGATACCTGGGAAACTCCAGCAGTCATGGCTATCTCTAGGCCAATAGCCCCAAATCCGAAGTGGTCACCGTGGTGGGAACCAGGCTTGCAGCAAGCCGTTGATAAACACTCGCAAATCGTCACCCAAGATGAGCAAAACCGCCAAGACGACGATAGCAATCAAAATAAGGATGACGGCGAACTCGACAAAGTCCTCGCCACCATCGTGAACGATGCAGCCGCGCATTAAGTACTTCGACTCCTCTAGAAGCCACATCGCTCAATCAACAGTGTCTTCTAGCCGTACCCAACCGCGCCGCAGGGCAAGCACAGCCGCCTGAGTGCGATCGTTGACGGCTAATTTACGCAGGATTGAGCTCATATGGTTTTTCACCGTCTGCCTGCTGATACCCAGCGCCCGGGCGATCTCCTTATTACTGGCCCCTCGAGTAATATACTGGAGGATTTCCATCTCACGCGGGGACAGAGGCATGAAGATCTCATCGGGATCATTGCCGTATTGGGCCAGTTCCTCAAACTCCTTCAGAAGCCAGTTCGCGACCTGAGGAGCTGACATCACGTTGTCCCCAATCACGTAGTTGCCCTTGGCCACCTCTCGGATAGCTGTAATGAGCTCACCGGGTAAGACGTCCTTGGGATAATAGGCAGCCGCCCCGGCGCGCAAAGCATGGAAGAGCTGTTCCTCATCATGATATGCCGTTAAGACGATGATCGCAGTACGCTCTGTGCTCGCACGGATGGCCCGGGTGGCCTGTAACCCATTCATCCCCGGCAGGTTTACATCCATCAGGATCACATCTGGCTGTAGCTCGGCCGCCCGCTCCACAGCCATCTTGCCATCGCTCACCTCGGCGATGATCTCCAGGTCATCCTCCTCTTCCAGCACACGGCGCAGTCCTTGCCCGAAAAGGGGATGATCTTCCACAATCATGATCTTGATCTTTCCCTCATCATCCATTTCTTGCCTCCCTGATCACTCACTTTCCCGCTGGCTTCCCAGAACAACCGGGATCCCCTACGCTCTCACAGGGCCAGACGAACGAGCTTAACCGTTGCTGAATCGCGAAAGATCCAAGATGATAACTAGGGCGGCACTGGCTCATGAGACTTCCGGGCCGCGGATAGTGAGGGTAACAGTAGTGCCATACCCTGGCTTGCTCTGGATGTCCAATGTGCCGTTGAAAGCTCTCGCCCACTCATACATGTTGAGCAAGCCGCGTGCATGAGCGATTTGCGTTGGCTCAAAGCCCATGCCGTCATCCTGTACGACGAAGCGCCAGTCATCATCCTCCTGCTTGGCGGTGAGAATAATAGTCTGTGCCTGGCCATGCTCAACCGCATTGCTCAGCGCTTCCTGAATGATCCGGTAAACGCCGATCTCGACAGTAGATGGGAGTTGAGGGACAATCTCGGGGAACTGTAACTCTATCTTCACCCCGTACTCCTCAGCGAGACGCTCAGCATACGTTCGAATACTCTCGAATAGCCCCAACTCCTTCATCAGCCGCGGTGGCTCTAATCCCAACAAGATATAGCGTAGCCTGCCCAAGCCCATCCGCAGCTCTTTCTCCAGAGACTGCAACCCCTGGCGGACCAGGTCGGTATCCGTGTCCAACAGAGGAACGCAGGCCGCCAACTCCATTGCTGCGTTCGCCAACAATTGCCCCGGCCCCTCGCGAAGTTGCTTCGCCAGACGGGCCCGCTCTTCCTCCTGATGCCGCAGCGTGAAAAGTTGTGCCCGGACTGGATCAAACAGCACTCCAGCGGGCTGTCCCCTATCCCCGTCCCGCAGCAATTCAGCTAGCCTATATCGGAAGAGGTGTGCCTCTTCTGGATTATCATTCTGTAGCCTCGTCAGGTGATCCTTCACTGCAGTGATCAGATCGAGGCTGTGTTGCGAGATGCCTTGCTGAGAAGCGGACATCCATCACTCCTGCGCTCTTGGCCCAGGGATGCACACCCTACGAAGGATCCCTTCCATACTCAAGTATACCACAGAATTTGAAGGAATGAATGGCAGGAAAGCAGCTTTCAATTATCATGTCCTTGGCCCAAAGGGCCTACCTCCGGTGGGGTGAGCGCGTACCGCCATCTGGCAAATGCCAGGCGTAGGACGGTAAACCCCGCTTTGAAGATCTCCTGTTTGGAGATCTTAGAAGCGCCGTGTCTGCGATCGACGAAAACAATGGGGACCTCACCAATGGTGAATCCCATGCGCTGGCACCAGAACAACATCTCAATCAGATAGGAGTAGCCATCTGCCTTAATCGCGTTCAGGTCAATGGTCGCAAGGACCTCGCTACGATAGCAGCGAAACCCGGCCGTGCAGTCATGCGCCCGTAACCCTAAGAGCGTCCTGGCGACGATGTTCGCCCCCCGGCTCAGGAG
>JAGHDS010000370.1 GCA_021159845.1 Anaerolineae bacterium | reverse complement strand
TTTGTTGAATGACGCGTACGTGGCGGAGAGGTGAGCGGTGTTGGGTTACATGCTCCGGAGGCTGGCGGGCGGGTTGATCGTGCTCCTCGTCGTCAGTTTCCTTGTCTTCGGGGCACTCGATGTAGCGCCTGGGGATGCCGCCGATGTGCTGGTGGGCGATAGCGCGTCGGCCCAGGAGAAAGCGGCTTTGCGGCATGACCTGGGTTTGGATGCGAGCCTGCTCGCTCGCTATGGGCGATTCCTGGCCGGGCTTGCACTGCATGGTGATCTTGGGCGCTCTGTGATGAGTGGTCGGCCCGTAACCGAGCTCATCATGGAGCGCTTCCCGTACACGGTTGCCCTGACGTTGACGGCGATGGGGATCGCTGTGGCTTTGGGAAGCCTGGCGGCTGTGATCGCGTCGGCGCGGCCGGGGTCCTGGTTGGATGTTGTGATCATGGGCGGCGCTCTGTTGGGATTTTCCGTTCCCAACTTCTGGCTGGCCTTGCTGTTGATCTTCATCTTCGCCATGAAGTTGGGGTGGTTGCCCGTGACGGGAGCGGGCGGGATGTCCCATTTGCTGTTGCCTGCTGTCAGCCTGGCGCTGCCTGGCGCGGCGGTGCTGGCCCGGATGCTGCGCTCCAGCATCATGGAGGTGCGTTCCGCCGACTATGTGCGGACGGGACACGCTAAGGGGATGTCAGGAAGGTATGTGTTCCTCCATTATGTGCTTCGCAATGGGATCGTCCCGGTCATCACGGTTGTTGGATTGCAGTTCGGGCGTCTCCTGGGCGGCGCTTTCATTATCGAGACGATCTTTGGCTGGCCGGGCATAGGACGGTTGGCCGTCCAGGCTGTGTTCGATCGGGACGAGCCGGTCGTTGTGGGTGTAACCCTGTTGATCGCTGCGAGCTATCTGCTTGCTAATCTGGCGGTGGATGTCTTGCAGGCTGTACTTGATCCTCGCGTGCGAGGCGAGGTGATATGAAGGCAACTTTAGCCTCTCGGTCAGGTGCGTGGCGTAAGCGCCCGCTCGCTCGTGCTCGGGGGTGGGGCGTGGCGCGTCCGCGAAAGGGACACCAGGCTCGCCCGCTCCCGCGTAGCGCCGTGGTGGGGCTGATCTTGCTGGGGCCAGTGATCCTAACTGTGCTGCTGGGGCCGTGGGTGGCTCCCTATCCACCCGATGAGTTGAATGTCGGCCCGCGGTTACAAGCTCCCACCCTGGCGCATCCATTTGGGACAGATGCCTTTGGCCGAGACTTGTTCAGCCGGGTGATGGCCGGGGCGGGCATCGCTGTCAAGATGGTATCAGGCAGTGTGGTGCTCTCGATGTCGCTGGGGGTCCTTCTGGGGTTGATGGCCGGGTACTACGGCGGCTGGCTGGACCAGGTGATCTCCCGAGCGATGGATGTATGGTTGGCGTTCCCGGAGCTTTTGATTGCGATCGTGGTCGTGGCGCGACTGGGACCGTCGCTTGCCGATGCCATCGTTGCCCTGGGGTTGATGGGCGTGCCTGTGCTAGACCGTGTGGTGCGCGGGGCGGCGTTCTCTGTCCGACACGCGTTGTATGTGGAGGCCGCGCGTGCGGTCGGAGTCCCGGACCGTCGCCTGCTGCTGCGGCACATCCTGCCTGGCCTCTATTCGCCGATTGTGGTGATGGGCACGTTGCAGATAGGGATCGTCCTGTTGGCTGGCAGTGGGTTGAGTTTCATCGGGCTAGGAGCGCAGCCGCCTCAGCCGGAATGGGGGCTGTTGTTGGCCTCCGGCCGTCGTTATATGGCTCAGGCGTGGTGGTTGGCGCTTTTCCCGGGCCTCGCCATCGTGGTCTCCGTGCTTGGCCTCAACCTGTTGGGCGATGGCCTGCGTGACTGGTTAGATCCTCGTTGGTCTGATGGGCTTCATCGCCGCTGGCTGTAGTTCCTTCCTCTTGTATAGAGAGGAGGCCCCCATAGCGCTTCCACTTCCTCCGTGGTCTCTGGCACCTCGGTGGTGCGTCGTTATCCCGCCGCTTGCGCGATGACCTTAGTCTGGTATTATAGGCACCGATGATATTCTGGCTAGAGGACGCTAGCTGTTCTGGCGTCCATTTGCGTCATAGAGGGGGGAGATCATGGACGAACGATTGCATTTCATCTTCGCGCGACGAAGCATTCGTGAGTACACGCCGGAGCCGGTGAGCGATGAGGATGTGCAGGCGCTGTTGGAAGCGGCTATGGCCGCGCCCTCGGCTCGTAACACCAAGCCGTGGCATTTCATTGTCGTGCGTGATAGGGAGACGCTGGACCGCCTCTCGCGGACGCATAAGTTCGCCGACCCGCTGGCCCGTGCTCCCTTGGGGTTGGTCGTGTGTGGAGTGCCGGCGGCTTCGGAGTATTGGGCTCAGGATGCCAGCGCGGCTACGGAGAACATCCTTCTCGCGGCGACGGCTCTGGGGCTGGGCACCGTGTGGATGGGAGTGCACCCACAGAAGGATCGTGAGGAGTACGTGCGTCAGGTACTAGGCATTCCCGAGGATGTCACGCCGCTCAATCTCATCGCGGTGGGGCATCCTGCCGAGGAGAAGCCTGCGCGCACTCAGTTCGACCCCACCCGCGTGCACTACGAGCGGTTCTGAGCTACAGAGATGAGATATTGCCGAAACCCCGGCTTTTCCTTGGGCTTTGGGCTATTTGCCTGATCTAACCGCAGAGAGAGCGCGAAGGGCGCAGAGGCGGTTCAAGAGAGTTCTCTCGGCATCAAAATTCTTAAAGAATCTTGGCGTTCTTTGCGTCCTTTGCGGTTCCCTTCCCTTTGTCATAGCGCTAGAGGTTCTTGCCCAAAGTCCAATTCTCCGAGAAGCCGGGGCTTTCGTTCCCAGGATGAGTAGTTACGTCGCGCCTGGCGTTTGGAAACCATCGCTCTCTCCGGTATAATCGCGGTGATGAAACTCCTCTCAACCCTGGATGGTACTCTGCCCGATGCAGCCTGGGACGCCTTCATCGCCCGCAGGCAGGATGCTCATATTCTACAACATCGCCTGTGGGGCGAGCTGAAGGCCCGTTTCGGCTGGCAGGTTCATCGCGTGGGGCTGGCCCGGGATGGCGAGATCGTAGCGGGCGCCCAGATCTTGCTCCGCCGTCTGCCGTGGGGGCAGAGACTTGCCTACATCCCCAAAGGTCCATTGGTGGATTGGGGGCGCCCGGATCAGCTTCGTGTGATCCACCAGGCTTTGGAGGCCGTGGGCCGTCGGCTGCGGGCGGCGTTTTTGCTGGTGGAGCCGGATCTGCCGGATGGCTCCCAGGCTGTTGAAATGCTTATGGCGATGGGATGGCGGCCTGCGGAGCGCTCTATCCAGCCGCGCAGCACGATCCTCGTTGATCTGGCTGGTGCGGAGGATGAGCTGTTGGCTCGTATGAAGTCCAAGTGGCGGTATAACATCCGCCTTGCCGCTCGCCGGGGCGTTACCGTGCGTTCTGGGACCAGGGATGATCTCCCCGCTGTCTATGCTTTGATGCGGGAGACGGCACGGCGAGACGGGTTTGCCGTGCACGCGGCCGAGTACTACGCAGCCGCCTACGATCTCTTCGCGCCGACGGGGCAGGCGGTCTGGCTGTTGGCGGAGCGTGAAGGACAGCTCCTTGCCGCCATCGTCGTGTTCGCTCATGGAGAGCGGGCCTGGTATTTCTGGGGAGCGTCTGCCAATAAGGGGCGCAGGCATATGCCTAACCATGCGTTGCAGTGGGCGGCTATGCGCTGGGCGCGGGCGCGTGGCTGCCGTGTCTATGATCTGTGGGGTATCCCGGATGAGGTGGGGCAGAGCCCAGATGCGTACGTAACGCCCTCAGAGCGTCATGATGGGCTGTGGGGTGTGTACCGCTTCAAGCAGGGGTTCGGCGGTCGGGTGGTGCGCTCCGTAGGTGCCTGGGAGAGGCCGCTATCGCCGGCGGGGTACGCGCTCTACCGGCTGGGGATGCGGTTGTGGCGGAGGCGCCCGTGACTGTCATACAGCGGGTCGATGACCCTGGGGCATGGGATGCGGCTCTGCTGCGCTGGCCGAGGCCGCACGTGCTCCAGAGTTGGCTCTGGGGCGAGTGCAAGGCGCAGACTGGATGGAGGGCACATCGCCTGTTGGTGGTCCAGGAAGGCAAGCCTGTGGCAGCCGCGTCCATGCTGGTGCGCTCGCTGGGCCGATTGCCCGTCCGCATTGCCTATGTGCCCAAGGGGCCGACGCTGGATTGGGATGATCCGGCGGCTGCCATGGCCGCGCTGACCGCGATCGAGCAGGAGGCCCGTCGTCAGCGGGTGTTGTTCGTCAAGATCGATCCCGACGTTGTCGCCGACGCTCCCATCGGCGCGACCGTCCAGGACCTGCTCCGGTCGCGCGGCTGGCGCCCTTCCGCGGAGCAGATCCAATTCCGCAATCCGATGCTTGTCGATCTGCGCCCCGGCGAGGCCGAACTGCTGGCTGCGATGAAGCCCAAGTGGCGATATAATATCCGATTGGCGGCGCGGCGGGGTGTGGTTGTGCGCGCGGGGACGGCGGGCGATTTGGCCACCTTCTACGCTTTGTATGCGGAGACCAGCGCCCGTGATGGGTTCCTGATTCGCCCATTCTCGTACTATCGCCTCATCTGGGAGCGTTTCCTGGCGGCCGGACAGGGATATCTGCTGCTGGCCGAAGTGGAGGGCGAACCGGTCGCTGGGCTCTTCCTCTTCCGTTTTGGGCCGACGGCGTGGTATTTCTATGGCGCCTCATCCGAGCGGGAGCGCCGGCGTATGCCCAACCATTTATTGCAGTGGGAGGCTATGCGTTGGGCCAGGACGCAGGGGTGTGCCGTTTATGATCTGTGGGGTGCCCCGGACGTTCTCAATGAAAGCGACCCTATGTGGGGGGTGTACCGGTTCAAGCAGGGATTCGGTGGACGGTTCACCTCCTGGATTGGCGCCTGGGACTTTCCCGTATCTCGGGTGGGGTATTGGCTGTATATGGTGGCGATGCCTCGCGTGCTAGAGCTCATGCGCCGCCGGCACCGCCGGTCGAGCGTATAGCTATGCTTCTCTCTCTGTCGCTGTCCCGTCTCTTGTCCCCCCTTCGCATGTTTCCCTGACGTGTCCTAATGATTGCTTGTGCGTAGGTTGGGACTTAAAAGCCCGGCTTCTCGGAGAAGCCGGGCTTTTAAGTGTTATCACGCGCTGTTGACGTCGGCGATTGCTTGTGTCGCTGCTCTCCTTTCTACTGCTAGATGTTTTCCCCTGTCCATCTGTTGATATTGAGTATTGTCCTGTCAGGCACCTCGCGGCGGAGCTGGTAGTCAGCAACGTGTGGGCTCCAACCATACTGGTGTGCTCGCGTCCCTTGCTCGGGCGGAACTGTAAGCTACCTGTAAGCCTGGATTGCTCGATTGTATGCTATAGTTAACATAGGGTTTTGTTTTTCGAGCGCGTGGTTCGCGACAGGAGGAAGAAGAGCATGAGAAGAAAACGATGGATGCGAGGAGGGGGAGCGATAATCCTCAGCCTGATAATAACGAGCGCGATGGCACTTGTAGTAGCAGCTGCTGCTCCAGAGCCGAATTACGAGGCAGGGGCGACACCAAGTGTAACTGTCGATGGCATCTATAGCGAGTGGGATACCACAGATCCGAGCGACGACTTCTTTGCCGAGATGTATGAAGCTGGAAACCCCAGCAAGGATGCTTTGTCAACGTTATACTTGCGCTATAACTGCACCAACCAAACACTTTACGCCCTTGTGCTTGCCAAGCCCGGGGTAACCGTTGATCCGGGCAGTGTGAGAGGAGAGCATTTTATTAAAGTGAAGCTCCCTACAGGTAAGAAATGGGATAAGCTCGTTGATGAGAACACTGGGGACGATGACCCCGATGATCCACCCGACTTTCATTTCATCTATGATAGCAGCGATAACAGAATCGGCTGGGAGGCCTCTGCTAGCCTTACAGGGGGCACTGTGAGCAGCCCAGCCGAATATGACCTCAATGTTCACACGAATGTTAATGGTGGCAAAACCTCAGCTGTTGCTAGTCGAAATATCGATTTGAGGATTGCGTGCCCAGGTCCAACGGCCGTGACCCTCTCCTCGCTTTCCGCGAGCGCGAGCGGTAATGCGTGGCCGG
>JAGHDS010000519.1 GCA_021159845.1 Anaerolineae bacterium | reverse complement strand
GGGGCGGCGCATCCGATGAAGCATTGGCCCGGCTACGCGCGGAGGCCCGCCGACTATACCAGGAGACAGATTACGCCGTCATGGGCGCATTCGGCGGCAACATCCTGGAATCGGGGCAAGGGCTTCGCGGCTGGGAGCAGTTCATGCTCGACTTAGCCTACGGCGGCTCATTCCTGGAGACATTCCTGGAGCTGCTTACCGAGAACCACCTCCGTAACCTGGAGCGTTACCTCGCCGCCGTCGGTGAATATATCCAGATCATCCAAATGGGCGACGATCTGGGCACTCAACGTGGCCCTCAAATCTCCATAGACACATACCGCCGATGGATTAAACCTTACCAAAAACGTATTTATAACTGGGTGCATGAGCATTACCCAGATATCTACGTGTTCCTCCATAGTTGTGGCAGTATCTATGCCTTCATCCCCGATCTGATCGAGATCGGCGTGGACATCCTGAACCCGGTACAAACATCCGCTTACGACATGGACCCAGTCCGACTGAAACGCGAGTTCGGCCGGGACATCACTTTCTGGGGCGGCGGGGTCGAGACACAGAGCACGTTACCCAACGGAACACCAGACGACGTCCGCCAACAAGTCCGTGAACGGCTAGACATCTTCGCCCCGGGTGGTGGTTACGTATTCAATCAGGTGCACAACATTCAACATGGTGTACCGTCTGAAAACATCATCGCCATGTTCGACACCGCGTCGACCTATGGCATATACTGATGGCGAATGTGACACCATGCACGGCACGACATGGCTCCCAGTCACGGTAAGGAGGCACGCGTATGGGATATTTGCTCGGGATTGACGTTGGGACAGGCGGGACGCGGGCGATCCTCGTCGACCCTGCCACCGGCGACGTGATAGCCGGGTCGACAGACGAATACCCTATGTACACTCCGCAACCCCAATGGGCGGAACAGGATCCCGCGGATTGGTGGCGAGCAACCCGCAACGCCATCCAGGGCGCCATTGCCCAGGCCGGGATACGGGCAGAGGACATCCAAGGGATTGGACTCACCGGCCAGATGCACGGCATCGTCCTGCTGGACGAGAACGACGAGGTGTTACGCTCTTCCATCATCTGGTGCGACCAACGCAGCCAGGCCCAGTGCGACTGGATCACCGAGCGCGTGGGGGCTGAGCGCCTGATCGAGCTGACGAGCAATCCTGCTTTAACTGGCTTCAGCGCCCCGAAGCTACTGTGGGTACGAGACCATCAGCCGGATATCTACGCGAAGGTCCGCACGGTTTTACTCCCCAAGGATTTCATCCGGTTCAAGCTCACGGGCGAGCGGGCGAGTGAGGTATCCGACGCCTCCGGCACATTGCTCTTCGACGTGACGCATCGACGGTGGTCTCAGAAGATGCTGGACGCGCTCGATATTGACCCCACGTGGCTACCAAAGGTCTACGAGTCGCCAGAGGTAACAGGATACGTCACGGCCCAGGCGGCAAAACTCACCGGGCTGAAGGAGGGCACCCCAGTCGTAGGTGGTGGGGGAGACCAGGCCGCTGGCGCGGTGGGGAACGGCATCGTGCGGTCAGGCATCGTGTCCTGCACGGTGGGGACCTCAGGCGTAGTGTTCGCCTACATGGAGCAACCTAAGCTCGACCCCAAGGGACGTGTGCACACCTTCTGCCACGCGGTACCTGGAGCCTGGCATGTCATGGGCGTCACCCAGGGTGCCGGCCTCTCCCTGCGCTGGTTCCGAGACCGGTTCGGCGGCATGGAACAGGCGCTGGCACCGGAGCTCGGCGTCGATCCGTACGACATCATCGTGGACGAGGCCCAACGCTCCCCGGCCGGCTGTGAAGGGCTGATCTTCCTGCCCTATCTGATGGGCGAACGCACCCCCCATCTAGACCCGGACGCTAAAGGGGTCTTCTTCGGGCTGACCGCGCGTCACACACGCGGCGATGTGATCCGCTCCATCCTGGAGGGCGTGGCCTACAGCCTACGAGACTCTTTCGAGATCCTGCGGGAGATGTCGGTCCCCGTCGAGCAGGTACGCGCCTCAGGCGGGGGAGCGCGCTCCGCTCTATGGCGCCAGATCCAGGCCGATGTATACAACAAGGAACTGGTCACCATCAACGCGACGGAGGGACCAGCCTACGGCGCGGCGCTTCTGGCAGGGGTGGGCACCGGCACCTGGAAGACGGTACCAGAGGCATGTGATGCCACCATCCGGATCGTTGGGCGCACGCGCCCCAACCCAGACGACGTATCCGTATACAATGCATATTATCCTATCTATCGAAGCCTGTACAAGAGCCTCAAGCCTGCCTATGACCAGGTAGCAGAGGTCATCCGAACCTACACCAAATAACATCACGAGCCACGTGAAGGAGGAGGAAAGGAAAAATGAAGCTAGGGTTCCTAACAGCCTGTTTGCGAGGTGCCCCCTTAGAGGAGATCGTACCATGGGCGGCGGAGAGCGGCTTCCAGGCGCTGGAACTGGCATGCTGGCCTATGCAGAACGAGCGTGACTACTCCAGCAGCACCCTGGATGTAAGCAACTTCACCCCCGCCCGCGCGGATGAGGTGAAAGCGCTGTTCGCCCAACATAACATGGAGATTTCCTGCCTGACCTACTGCGACAATAATCTGGCACCCGATCCCGGGGTCCGTCAGCACCACCTAGACCACCTGGGCAAGGTCATCGACGCCGCGGGAGCTTTGGGAGTACGCAACGTCAGCACCTTCGTCGGCCGCGATCCCAGCTTGACCGAGGCGGAGAACGTAGAAGAAGCGATCAAAGTGTTCACTCCCATTCTGGAGCACGCGGCGGATAAGGGTGTACACATCGCCATTGAGAATTGTCCCATGCCCGGATGGCAGTTCGAGGGGTTGGCCGGGAACATCGCCTATAGTCCCAAGCTATGGGACGCCCTATTCGAGCACTTCCCGGCGGACGTCTTCGGCCTGAATCTGGACCCATCACATCTCTGGTGGCTGGGGATCGACCCGGTGAAAGTGGTGCGCGATTACGCGGAGCGCATCTTCCACGTGCACGCCAAGGACACGGAGATATTGCCAGAGAAGCGGGAACAGATCGGCATCCTGATCGGCCGGGGATGGTGGCGTTATCGTATGCCCGGTCTAGGGGAAATCCCTTGGGCACGGTTCATCTCCACACTAAACGAGGTCGGTTACGATTACGTGCTCAGCATCGAGCACGAGGACCCTGTATGGGAGGGCAGCCACGAGAAGGTCAAGCAAGGACTCGTCCTGGGACGCCGGTTCCTGTCCCAGTTCGTAATCTAAAAATCTAGACAAGTGTATAAGCCGCGCGGCCGGGCAGGCAACAAAAGCACACATCGCATTCGATTCACCTTAGGAGGGGGGTATGAATGATCGAGAGCGGTGGCTGGCGACGATGCATGGTGAGCCGGTCGACCATATCCCGGACGAGGAGTTCGGCTATTGGGATGATACATTCACCATCTGGCATAAGCAAGGGCTGCCGCGTGAGGTAAAGGACAACAGTATCGCAGATCGGTTCTTTTGCTTCTCTCGGCGGGAAGTAGTCCCAGTCAACGTTGGGCTATCGCCACGCTTTCGTCGTCGCGTACTCAAGGAGGACGAACGGCACAGACTCATCATCGATGAGGAGGGCGTAGAGGCTGTCATCCACAAGGATGGTAGCTCATCCATTCCTCATTTCGTCCGATTTCCACTCCAGACCCGCGAGGATTGGAAGAGGCTCAAACGCAGGCTGGATCCGGACGACCCGCGTCGTTATCCGGTGGACTGGGAGTGGCGGGTGCGACAGTGGAAGGATCGCACCTATCCTCTAGGCATCTTCGTAGGCAGCCTATTCGGATGGCTGCGCAACTGGATGGGATTCGAGCACATCGCCGTTACATTCCATGATGACCCGGACTGGATTCATGAGATGATGGAACATATCACGGATCTCATCATCAAGACGATCCAACGAGCCCTCCAGGATGTGCAACTAGATTTCGCCGCCTTTTGGGAGGACATGGCCTTCCGCAACGGCCCGATGATCTCGCCCAAGATGTTCCGAGAGTTCATGGTGCCGCGGTACAAACGCATCACAGATGAGCTGCGGCGTCACGGGGTAGACATCGTGTACGTGGACTGCGACGGGAACATCACGGAGCTGGTAGAGCTGTGGCTAGAGGCCGGGGTCAATACGATGTTCCCTTTGGAAGTCCGAGGGGGGTCGGACCCGGCCCTGCTCCGCAAGCGATTCGGGAAGGCCGTCAAGTTGCTGGGTGGTGTCGATAAGACCAAGCTGATCGAGGGGAAAGAAGCCATCCGGAGGGAGATCGCCAGGCTCGAGCCACTGGTGGCCGACGGCGGTTACATTCCTCACGTAGACCACCGCGTGCCACCCGACGTCACTTACGAGAACTACCTGTACTACCTGAAGGTCAAGCGAGATGCGTTCGGCATCCCGCATCCAAAATGCTGGGAGGAGCAATGGGCGGCAGCCCAGCAGCATCTCGCTCGGGCGGTTGCTTAAACACCCGCCGAACATTCAGACAGAGCATAGACTATCAGGCTGTTGGTCTACCACACAAACCCTTAGGGAGGTTGGGACTATGTTTGACTTAACGCCGCTGACCGAAGCCGTCATCGTGGGCAATGCGCCAAAGGCGAAAGAGCTAACGCAAAAGGCCCTGGATGCGGGCGTCAGTCCTGGCACCATACTTCAAGAAGGCCTGATCCCCGGCATGGCCGAGGTCGGTCGCCGATTCGAGGAGAGGGAGTACTATGTCCCCGAGCTGCTCATCGCTGCCCGGGCCATGCACGCTGCCCTGGACATCCTGAGGCCGCTCCTGACGGCAAGCGATGAGGTGCAACCGCTGGGAACCGTCGTTATCGGTACTGTGCGCGGAGACCTGCACGACATCGGCAAGAACCTAGTCTCCATGATGCTGGAAGGCGCGGGCTTCGAGGTCAGGGACCTGGGTATCGACGTCTCACCGGAGAAGTTCGTGGACGCCGCTCGCGAGGGCAATTGTGACATCATCGCCATGTCCGCCCTGTTGACCACGACCATGCCCAGCATGAAACTGACCATCGATGCTCTGAAAGAGGCGGGGCTGCGCGATAAGGTCAAAGTCATGATCGGTGGAGCTCCCATCACTCAGGAATATGCGGATCAGATCGGCGCCGACGGCTATGGAGAGGACGCCAATCAAGCCGTCTGGGTCGCCAAGCAACTGCTTGGAATCGCTAGGTAACGGAGTGGAAGCATGGGGCCGGAATGGACGCAGCGACTGGCAACGGTTTACGGTGACGAGGCTGTAGAAGCGCAGCAACGCCGATACGAAGAGGCGATCAACGCCTTTCGTGAGTTATATGGCCCGGGCCCGGTAGCGGTCTGTCGCTGCCCGGGACGGGTCAACCTGATCGGCGAGCACACGGACTATAACAATGGATTTTGCCTGCCTGCCCCGTTGGACCGCGATGTTCTGTTGCTGGTGCGTCCTCGCTCGGACCATCAGGTATCCCTGCTGAACATCGAATCGGAGCAGTTCTCACCCAGACGCTTTACGCTGAGCGAGGAGATCCCTTCCGGCCCCCCAGGTGACTGGGGAAACTACGCGCGCGGGGCGGGCCAGAAGCTATGGCAAGTTTTTGGCCCGCTTCGCGGCTTCGACGGCCTGGTGGTCAGCCGGCCGCCATATGGCGTGCCTCGCGGCGCCGGGGTCAGCTCATCCACGGCGCTCACCGTGGTCACGGCCATTGCGTTGGCGCACATCAACTCGCTCAACGTGCCCACCGAGCAGCTCGCCCAGATCTGCAGCGAGGCGGAGTGGTATGTAGGCACCCGCGGCGGTATCCTCGACCAGTTCGCGACCATGCTGGGCCGCCAGGGCCACGCCCTTTTCCTGGATTGCCAGCCCCAGATCAACGAGGACGGCACGCGCCATTACCCTACCGAGCTGGTCCCGCTGCTTGAGGATTACACCCTCGTGCTGGTGGATAGCAAAGTCCGGCATAGTCACACCACCGGCGGATACAATGTGCGAGTAACGGAGTGTCGGCTGGGGACAGCCTGCCTGGCAGCCCATTACCCCGAGGTGCACACGCTGCGCGATGTCCAATCATTGCCATGGGAGGAGCTCTCCCCCCTCCTGCCTGAGGAAGCCACTCTCGACGACCTGGAAGCTATGGGGATCGACGTGGCTGCCTGGCTGGGAGACCTGCGGATCGCCCCAGACATACGATTGAAGCTCAGGGCAAGGAGCCGCCACGTCTACACGGAAAACCAGCGTGTTCTAGATAGCGTGACCGCCCTGCGGCGTGGGGACGCGAGCGCGATGGGCAGGCTCATCAACAAGGCTCACGAGAGCCTCCGGGATGATTACGAGGTCAGCTGCCCCGAGATCGAGACCTTACGCGACATCATCATGGATGTGGAAGGCGTGCTGGGCGCGCGCATGGTTGGTGGTGGCTGGGGAGGCTGCGTCGTCTCCCTCGTCGAGGCCGGCCATGAAGAGGCGTTCTCCGAGCAGGTGGCCCCGGCCTATGAGCAAGCCACCGGGCACACCCCCGATGTCTTCGTCTGCCGGACATCGGAGGGCGCTGGAGTGGCTATCGAAACCGAATGCTGAGGGAGTGCATATGACGGAAGAGATAGGTATCGCTCTGATCGGTGCAGGGAATATCGGGAAGATTCAGGCACGCGCGATCGCGGCCATACCGGATGCCCGCCTGCGCGTAGTTTGCGATACATGGCAAGAAGCGGCGCAGGCGTTGGCCAAGGAGTACGACGTCGACTGGACAACGGACGTAAACGCCACCGTCTCCCGGGACGACGTTCAGCTCGTGAGCGTGTGTACGCCCAGCGGACTACACCTGGAACCCGCCCTGGCCGCCGCGCGAGCGGGGAAACACGTCCTGGTGGAGAAGCCCGTCGAGATCACGCTGAGCCGAATCGACCAGATCATCCAGGCGTGTGACGAGGCGGGGGTCCTCCTCGGTTGTATCTTCCAGAGCCGCTACAAAGAGGGCGTCCACTACGCGCGCGAAGCGCTCATGGCAGGCCGTCTGGGCCGTCTGACGCTGGCCGACGCGTATGTCAAATGGCATCGCCCGGAAT
>JAGHDS010000237.1 GCA_021159845.1 Anaerolineae bacterium | reverse complement strand
TTCCTGGCATCCCTGGCCCTCCGCCTGCTCTGCGTCGACCATCCTATCGTGGTCGACAGCGTCGAATGGCTACGCCGTGGCGCCCGATTCCTGCTGGCGCTGCAAGCCCATGACTGGGCCCGTACCTATGGCAGCGCCCACCCCGGTGTCACCAACATGTGGCTCATCGCGGCCGGGCTCGCCGGCCGGGCCGCTGTGCTACACGAACCATACAGCACGCTCACCCATACAGTCCTGCCGCGCGACGTCTATCCCGCGCTGAGCCACTACATCGCCGCCCGCGTTCCCTTCGCCCTGGTCACATCCCTGTGCGCCGTGCTCATCTACCGATGGGCAACAACCGTCCACGGCCGCGAGACAGCCCTGATCGCCGCCATCCTGCTGACGCTGGAGCCCTTCTGGCTGGCCTACAACCGCGTGATCACGACCGATGCCCTACAGGGCAACCTGATGATCCTTGCCCTGCTGGCATTCCTGAGATATCTGCACGACCACGGCCGGCGATGGGTGATCCTCTCCGGTATCCTGAGTGGGCTGGCCATTGCGACCAAGCTGCCGGCGCTCCTGCTCGCGCCTACGGTCATCACCTGGGCCATGCTGTGGGAAGGGCGTCGATGGACATGGGAGCGGATACAAGCGCACATCATTGCCCTGCTGACATGGGGTATACTCGCCCTCACCACCCTATTCATCATCTGGCCGGCGCTGTGGGTAACCCCCATCGACATCGTTCACAAGATGGCAACTCAGCTCACGACCGTGGAACTCGGGGCACGCCACCTGTACTACATGGGGAGGACGGTCGACGCCCCAGGAGCCGGGTTCTACCCGCTTGCATGGCTCATCCGGACATCCCCACTTACGCTGATAGCCGCGCTGGGCACGCTGATTGGATTGGCCTTCCCGGCCGTGCGTCGCGCCCTCATACCACGGCGAGCGATCTTATGGATCACCTACATCCTGATATTCACCGGAGCGCTCACATTCGCCGAGACCAAGTTCGACCGCTACCTGATCCCGATCTACCCCGCCGTAGCCTTCATCGCGGCCGATGGATTACGCACCGCACGACGTATGCAGCGACGGCTTTCCTCTCGCGGGGTGCTGATCGCGCTGGCAGCGGTCCAGGCGATCTTCCTGCTTCTTCGTTTCCCCGACCTACAGGCGTTCTACAATCCGCTGATCGGCGGAGCACGCACGGCCCAACACGTCTTGATGCTCGGCAACGGCGAGGGATTGGAGCAGGTCGGACATTGGCTATCTCGGGAAGGTGGAAAGGCCCAGACGGCGGCATCATGGTACCCTTCCGTGTTGGCCCCCTACTTCTCCGGCCGAACCATTGAGCTCAACCAACAGCTCCCCGATGGCTTCTGGCCCTGGGCCTCGGCGAACCACGTCGTTTTCTACATCAACCAGGTGCAGCGGACGCTACCCAACCCACAGATCGTGCACTACTTCCGTGATCAGCACCCGGAGTTCGTCGTCCGACTGGCGGGGGTCGAATACGCCTGGTCCTACCCGGGGCCTCGCGTCCCACCCGGGCCACTCCCTCCCAACGTCCAGCCGCTGAACTACACATTCGAGGGACAGCTCCGGCTCATCGGCTGGGAACCGCCCGAAAACGCCCTACACCCCGGCGGTCAGGCTAGCCTCCGGCTCTACTGGGAGACCCTATCGCCGCCCCAACCCGACCTGAGCGTGTTCATCGGCCTGTGGGACGAGGCCAATGGGCGCTATGTGGGCCGCCATGACCGCCCCCCGACCGACGGATTCCTGCCAATCAACCGATGGCAGCCAGGGGAGCGCGTACGAGACGCACAAATCGTGGCGGTAGCGCCTGACGCGCCGCCTGGGACATATCAACTGGAGGTCGCCTTATTCTCCCCCAAGCTAGGGAGAAACCTCACGGTCACCGACGCCAACGGCCAACCAGTGGGGGACCGCCTGCACTTAATCAAGATCACCGTCAACCCATAGGGAGCCTATGCGTACATCACCCCTGGACCGTCACGACCGCTGGATCGCCCTGGGACTGGCCCTGGGCGTTTTCCTCATCCTCATAGCCACCGAGGGCTCGCTGGCCGTCGGATGGGATGAGCCTATTTACATCGAAAACGGGCAACGCATCGCCATCTGGTTGGGCACGTTTCTGCGCGGCCTCGCCCACGCCGATCTGAGCGAGGCACTGGACCCGACCAACATCGGGCTCAGCTTCGGGCTGAACCACGAGCACCCTCCCATCGCCAAGGCGATCAGCGGGCTGGGCTGGGCGCTCACGCGGCGGTGGCTACCGTTGCCCACGGCCCACCGGGTAGGCCCGATGGCCTTGGCGGCCGCGCTGGTCGCGCTCATTTACATCGCCGTGCGACAGGCAGGAGCGGGAAAGCCCGCTGCCATCGCGGGGGCCCTGGCGCTGTTGGGTATGCCCCGGCTATTCTTCCACGCCCACGTCGCCGGGCTTGATCTCCCGGCCGCGGCAATGTGGTTCTTCGCTACGTGGGCCTTCAGGCGACTACACGAACGACGGTACGCCTGGGCATGGCTGGGAAGCGGGCTGGCCTTCGGGCTGGCGCTGAGCACCAAGATCAGCAATGTCCTCATCCCTATCAGTCTGGGCGTTTGGATACTCACCGACCGCCGACGACTACGGCGCTGGGGTCTGTGGGGACGGCTTGCGGTGCTGCCCCCCTTGGGACTGCTTACGGTCATCGTCCTATTCCCCTGGTTTTGGTCCGACACGGTTCCCAAGCTGATCGAGTGGGTCCGGTTCTTCACCGTCAGCCATTACGAGATATATCAATACTACCTGGGCAAGACGTACCTGGAGCTCCCCTGGCACTACCCTTACGTGATCGTGCTGACGACGACGCCCGCGCTGATCCTGGCCCTGGCCATCCTGGGAGCCACGCGAGCCTTCAAGCCGGGTGTGATGCGGTCGGCCGCTCAGTTGTGGCTGATCCAGGCACTGACGA
>JAGHDS010000461.1 GCA_021159845.1 Anaerolineae bacterium | reverse complement strand
CTGGGTCCCCCCCCCCCAGACGCCGGCGTTCCTACAGCGCCCTGGTCTCCTCCAACGGGGCCAGCCCTAGCTCCTTTTCCAGTATCTGGCGACAGCTCTCGTACTGTCTCAGGGCAGCATCTCTCTGACCGGTACGAGCCAGCAGGCGCATGAGCGCCACGTGCCCTTCCTCCCACAGAGGCTCCAGGGTTACTTGCTTTCGGGCGTAGCGCAAGGCCAGAGCATAGGCGCCGCGCCGTGACCAATAGGCGATCAGAGCACCCAGGGCGGTTAGAGCTTGTTCACGCAGGCGCGCTCGGAGCCGCGCCGCCCATTCCTCAAACTCTATGGCGTCGCTTAGAGTGAGCTGGGAGAGGAAGTCCCCTGTGTAAAGGTCGATAGCGGTGGCGTAATGTGGAATGGCCGCTGAAATCTTCCCCGAGCGCTGCTCTTGCTCCCCACGCTCGACGGCGGCCGCGAAGGCCGCCGCATCCACTTCCACTTGTACATCGGGGGACAGCCCAACGGATAGGCGATCGTGGTCGAGTAGCTCTGGGTCGAGTCGATGGCGCAGATTCCAGAGGGCGTGTCGCAGGTTCCGGCGTGCCTTTGCCTCTGCCATCCCTCCCCACAGCAGTCCGGCCAGCTTCCCCCGGCTGTGACGTCCCGGATTCATCGCCAGGTAGATGAGAAGAGCATAGTCCTTGCGCGGTGTCAATTCCGGGATGGCTTGACCGTCCCAGACGGCTCGTAACCCGCCCAGGACCTTTAGTATCAAATGCATTTCCTTCGTTCCTGTCTTGAGACCAGGTGGCCGGGGGGCAATCTTCGCGACAGGCGCACGACCGCCTGTTCTGACTGCCTTAAGCGGCTAACACGGGTGGCGGTGTACTCTGGAGGTTCGCGACGTGGTCGAGCACATCTGATCCCAATAGGTAAGCATAGCATAGAGCGAAAGCGAGCGATTGTCAAGAGGTAACTGTGCGTGCGCCCGGTCACGCTCACCACCCGGCTGGAGCGGCTGCCCGGCTTCGGCGCCCAGATCATCGAGGAGACGCCCATCGGCCCGGGGGATGTGCTGATCTCGGTCTCCGTATCAGGGCGAAACGTGACGGTAGTGGAGGCCACCCAGGCAGCCAAGGCCCGTGGGGCGAGGATCATCGCCCTGGCATCACTCCAATACTCCCGCTCCGTCTCCCCCCGCAGGCCCGGCATGCCCCGTCTCTTCGAGATCGCCGATCTGGTGCTGGACAACCGGGTGCCCATCGGAGATGCTCTGGTGGAGATCGATGGCCTGCTCCAACGAGTCGGGCCGTCATCCACGGTGACGGGGGCGGCGATCCTGAACGCGGTGGTCATGCGAACGGCGGAGATCCTATCCGAGCGGGGGGGAGGAGGTGCCGATCTTCCTCAGCGCCAATGCGGTCCACAGTCCCGCCGGCCCTCACATTCGAGCCCGCCTTCTCCCGCTTCCAACAGCCCGTCTATCTGACGCAGGCTGGCGACCCAAAGCGGCTCTTCGTTGTGGAAAAGGCGGGGCGGATCCGGCTGATCAAGAATGGCGCCGCATAGGCGACGCCTTTCCTCGACATCACCGACCGGGTTGGCTCGGCCGGGAGCGAACAGGGACTGCTCGGCCTTGCCTTCCCGCCCAGGTAGTAGCTTTTTTGACTGGTTGAGCTATGATAGGCGCTCACCTGAATGATCAATGCATACGTGTTCAACACACTCCAATACGATCCAAAGTTGTGCATTGGCTGTAGGATGTGTAGCATCGTCTGTCCGCACGCCGTGTTCGCGCAGAACGGCCGGGTGGCTCAGCTCGTCCGTCCCGAAAGATGCATAGAGTGCGGGGCCTGTCAGCGCAACTGCCCGACGGGTGCGATCACGGTGGATAGCGGCGTGGGGTGTGCCACGGCCATGATCCGGGCTGCCCTGAGCGGCAAAGAAGAGGTTACCTGCGGCGATGGAAGCACAGCGTCCTGTTGCGCCACGAAAGACGAATGACGGACGACGACGCTGCCGGGTGATGCTCTTGCCAGCTTAAAACGGGAGATGCCCTACTTACAATCTCTCCTGCACCAGCCCGCGCTGGCCGTTGACCATCCACGCCGGATCCTCCACGCTCAGGCGTTCCGCCTGTCCTGGCGCCAGGCCAACGATCAGCTCCGATTTGAGGGTACGCAATGCCACCAGCGGCGCGGGGAAGTAGGCTGTCGCTTCCTCAAAGGATGCCGTTGGTGACCAGTGAGCGTCCCCCAACAGCCGACGATAGTTCACGTCCCCCTTGAGGATGACCAGATCGGCCGCTGCCAGCTCAGAGCGCAGGTCATCCGGCAACTGGAAATAGAAGAGGCTGGTCGTGTAGAACCAGTGGGAGCGCAGGCGCAAGCGGCCCTCCCGCAGATGCCCTCGCAGGCGCTCGCCCAATTGCCGTGCGGCGCGGCCGCCAAGCGAGATGGCTTCAATGCCGGCCTCCACGTCCTTTGCCATCGCGTCGGACACAAAGAACGGCTGCGCTTTCAGATGCATATCGACCTGCATCGCCAGCCGCTCGCACAGCAGAGAATCGGCCAGCGCCAGATCCATCAACAACTCGGTACCCGCATTGTCCGCGATGATGGCGATGCGCCCGGGTCGCCGTGCCTGTAAGTGCTCCCACACCCGCGCCGAGTCGTCCGCCAGCAGATTGGCCCGCTCATCTCCCATCCTGGCATCCTCGCCCAACTGCGCCGCCACGTTATAGCTCAAGTCCGTGCGATTCCCCCACAGGCTGGCGTAGAGCAACCGTCGGAAGCGTGGGAAAGGATCGGTCGGGAGCGAGCGCAAGAGCTCGGCGAGGGCTCGCGGCGCGGCGTCCTGTTCCCACTCCACCCGCTTGATACCTCGATAGGGATCGATGCCCTGCCACGGACCGGGTTGGAAATAACGCGTTGCTTCCAGCACACGCCGGTAGAAGTACGCCTCCGCCCAGTACCACGGCACGTCGAGCCATGAGCGACCGAAATAAGGGCGTGACACCTCGTTCCAGAAGCTCGTATCCGGCGCCTTCTCTTCCAGTGGCCGGATAACCCCGCCGGTGATCTCAGCGCGCAGGTCGAGCATGGCCCGCCGGATGTCTTCTGGGAACGCATCGCTTGCCAGGATGTCATCGAGGATGCGCGGAATGCGTACCTTGAAGGTGTTGTGCGCGAAGGAACCGGGTTCGGAGGTCATCAGCGGTGGTGGCAACATGGCGGGGTCAACCCGAGGCGGCGGGATATCCATGCGCTTCACATCAGCTACTCCCTTCCTATCGGCCGGGCACGATGCAGCTCCGGCTGCCACTGCGCCAGGAGCATACCCACCAGAATCAAGGCGCCTCCTATGGCCTGGAGGAAGGACATTCGCTCGCCGAGGAAGAGTACGGACAACAGCACGGCCAGAAACGGCTCGATGGCTCCAAAGATCGCCGCCCGGGCGGGCCCCAACAGGCCAATCCCCCACCACAGCAGCATGATAGCCAACGCAGTGGAGACGATAGCAAACATCGCAGCCCACAACCACCCTACAGGAGCGAATGAGAATGATAATTGACCGGACAGGATGGCGTATAGGAACGTGCCCACAGCCGCGCCGAAGATCTGCCAGGTGGCGCTGATCACCGGACGGACGCCCCGGGTCCATCGCTGCCCCACGAGCACGTAGGCCGTCTGGATGATCATGTTGACGAACATCAACAGGATGCCCAGCCAGGCCACGCCTTCCAAAGATGGGCGGGCAAACAGGATGATGCCCCCGGCCAGCACCGCGGCCAACGCCATGAGCTGCTGACGTCGTATCCGCTCCCGTAGGAATATCCAGCTCCCCAGGTTAATCGAGAGCGGGTACAACGCTACGAAGAGCGAGACTAGCCATGCAGGCGTTACGCTTAACGCGACGAACCACGTGATCCCCAACAGGGTGTAGGCCAGAAAGCCCAACAAGAAGAGCGCACGTACGTGGCGTCGAGGCAGGGGGCTCCATTGATGGCTCAATGAGAGCACCCCCGTGAGCACCAGGGATGCTAGGGCGAAGCGCAAAAAGACGGCCGTGCCGGGTGTGAGCCCGGCACGGTACGCGTTCCGAATGAAGACCACAGCCCCCGCGTAACACGCAGCTGAAAGGGTGGAGATCAGGGCTCCCTTGCGCAGCGTGGACGCGGCGGACACAGCCGATGCTTGTTCAGTCAACTCGCCTTTACCAACAGCCAAGTGACCTACTCCAACCCCATCGCCTTCAAATTGTTATAGCTGATGGCAAGGCTCTCGAATGGATCGCGCTGGCAGATGTCCTGCTCAACCGCATACCATTCCACCCCGGCCTCGCGACAAGCGTCCAAGATGGCGGGCCAGTTGAGGTTCCCCTCTCCCACCTCGGCCATGATCTGTTTTCCATCTTGGATCACCATGTCCTTGAGATGTACGACCGGCATCCGATCTTTCATCTTGCGTATCCACGCGGCCGGATCTCCACCGCCATATTGTACCCAGTAAGTATCGATCTCGGCCTTCAGATAGCGTGGGTCGGTCTCCTCGAAGATGATATCCAGCCCAACTCGCTTCCCGAAATGCTGGAACTCGAAGGCGTGATTGTGGTAGCTGAATGTCAGCCCGGCATCATACAGGGCGCGGCCGATCTCGTTAGCCTCCCTGGCGAACTCCAGGAAGCCTTGTTCGCCCATCTCGCGGAATTTCGTCGGCATACTGCCGATGGCGACGTTCTTGCATCCCCACAGACGATGCTCCTCGATCACCGCCGGAAGCTCGTTTTTCAAGCGGTCGTAGCCAGTATGGGTGATGCATACCGTCAGCCCCGCCTCGTCAAGTAGCTCCTTCACCTTAGCAGGATCGATAGGCCCAATCGCTGAGATCTGCACCGAGCGATAGCCGATCTCCCGGACCTTCTTAAACGTAGTCTCCAGACCCTCCGGGGTCTGCGTGAACTGCCGGACGGTGTACAACTGTGCAGCCAACACTGGATGTCCCATAATGGATGCCTCCTCTACGTATGCCGCAAATGTTGAGCCCCAACCGGGGCAAAGCGATCTTACCCGAGCAATGATGGACTGTCAACCACGGCCCATGTCATAGCGCGCATCAAGGCTTCCAATGCCTCGCTGTAGAGGCAAAAGCCTACCGCTTTCGAGGTAAGGAGAATACCTCAGGCTCATATTTGAAAAATGTGCAGGAGGGTGGGCGAGGGCACTGCCCTCGCCCACCCCGGTTTTGATCCTTCGCTCTCCTACTGGATTCCATTGGCATCCGGTGAGCGATGTAGACCAAGGGCCCGGTGATGGCCCCCGGGAAGAAACCCGGCTTTGCGGAAAAGCCGGGTTTCTCTTACCGGGTTTCGCCAGCATTCGGCGAGCGATGTGGGTGAAGGTGCTTTCGACAGGGCTTGATTCGGCTTATGGTGGCGGCACGGCTAGTCTCTTTTACCCTAACGGTGAACAGTCACCCATCCCCTTCAAATTGTCTTCGCCTTCCTTTCGTGATATTATGCCTGGCGCCCGGTGATACCGGTGTCATCCAGCCACAGACGGGCGATGTGTTCGGGGGCTGGGAACATCCAGCCCCTTCGATAGAGCCAGCAAGTCAGTTCACCTTCTTCATACCCATACCGATCTCATGCAAAGGAGCTTGGCATATGCAAGAACTTACACCTGAACTCGAGGCGCTCTGTGTAAATACGATCCGCACGTTGGCTATGGACGCTGTACAGAAGGCCAAGTCTGGCCATCCCGGTATGCCTATGGGTATGGCGGACGCAGCATTCGTCCTGTGGACGAGGTTCCTGCGCCATAATCCCAAGAACCCTCAGTGGGCGAACCGAGATCGCTTCATCCTCTCGGCCGGACACGGCTCCATGTTGCTCTACAGCCTGCTTCATCTCACCGGCTACGACCTGCCGCTGGAGGAGCTTAAACGGTTCCGCCAGTGGGGGAGCAAGACGCCAGGACACCCGGAGTATGGGCTGACACCCGGAGTGGAGACCACCACTGGCCCGCTTGGGCAAGGATTCGCCAACGGCGTCGGCATGGCCCTGGCCGAGCGAATGCTGGCCGCCCGATTCAATCGCCCGGGATTCGATATCGTCGACCACTACACCTACGCGATCATCAGCGATGGCGACCTCATGGAGGGGATCTCCCACGAGGCTGCCGCCCTGGCCGGCCACCTACGCCTGGGCAAGCTCATCTACCTGTATGACGACAACGGGATCTCCATCGACGGGCCCACCAGCCTGACCTATAGCGACGATGTCGCCAAGCGGTTCGAGGCCTATCACTGGCACGTGCAACGGGTGGACGGACATGACCGAAAGGCAGTGGAGGAGGCCATCCGGGCCGCCCAGGCCGAAACAGAACGTCCCTCTATCATCATGTGCCGTACCCATATCGCCTTCGGCAGCCCGAACAAGCAGGATACCTCGGCCTCTCACGGAGCACCTCTGGGTGAAGAGGAGGTCCGGCTGACCAAGCGTAATCTGGGTTGGCCTGAAGATGCCCAGTTCTACATCCCGGAAGAGGCGCTGGCTGTCTTCCGACAGGCTGTGGATGAAGGTGCCCAACGGGAGCAGGCGTGGAACGACCTGTTTGCCCGCTACAAGGCCGAATACCCTGACTTGGCGGCCGAGTTTGAGCGCGTGATGGCCGGCGAGCTTCCCACCGGATGGGATGCGAACCTCTCCGTCTTCTCGTCAGATGACCCAGCCCTTGCCACCCGGCGTGCTTCCGGCGCCACCCTGAACGCGCTCGTCGAGGCGATCCCGGAGCTCGTCGGCGGCTCCGGCGATCTGACACCATCCAACAACACCCGCGCCAAAGGGATGGAAGAGGTCAAACCAGGGGATTTCAGCGGGCGCTACATCCACTTCGGCGTGCGTGAACACGGCATGGGAAGCATCCTCAACGGCATCGCCCTACATGGCGGGTTCATCCCTTACGGTGGAACCTTCATGGTCTTCTCCGACTACATGCGCCCATCCGTCCGCCTGGCGGCCATGATGGACCTGCGCGTGATCTTCGTCTTCACCCATGATTCCATCTTCGTCGGCGAGGATGGGCCCACGCACCAGCCCGTGGAGCACCTGGCCGCGCTGAGGGCGATCCCACATCTAACCGTCATCCGGCCGGCGGACGCCAATGAGACGGTCGAAGCGTGGAAGGTGGCGCTCACGCGGGGCGGCCCGACGGCATTGGCGCTCACCCGCCAGAGCCTACCCATCCTCGACCGCACGAAGTTGGCCCCAGCTGAAGGACTGCGCAAGGGGGGCTACATCCTGGTCGATGCTCCCAACGGCCAGCCGGATGTGATCCTGATCGCCACAGGGTCAGAGGTATCACTGGCCGTACAGGCCCGAGAGCTGCTCGCAGCGGATGGGATTCAGGCCCGCGTGGTCAGCCTGCCGAGCTGGGAGCTATTCGAGGAGCAGCCGCAGAGCTACCGCGACGAGGTGCTGCCGCCTGAGATCACCCGGCGCGTGGCTATAGAGGCGGCCGTGCGGCAGGGGTGGGATCGATACATCGGGCCCAAGGGTGCCTTCATCGGCCTCGACCGCTTCGGTGCATCCGCTCCGTACAAGGTGCTGGCCGAGGAATTCGGTTTCACACCCGAGCACGTGGCCGATGTCGCCCGGTCGCTGGTAAAATAATCCTTCGTTCGCACATCCCTCCGGGGAAGCCGGGGGAAACCAGGACTTCCTTCGCGATCTCTGCCGCTTATCGCGATCCGGGGACGACCAGCCGGTCGTCCCCAGAGGCTGAGGTAAAGGGGTAAATAAAGGCCACCCAGCATCATGGTCTGGGTGGCCTTTACTCATGGGAACAACGTCAACGCAGGATGGCGGGCAAGTAGACAGGATGGACCGCACCCGTCATCTCACGCTGTAGCAGATCGCCCACAGCATCATAGCGATAAGCGATATCGTACTCCTCATCGTAGCTGGCCTGCGCCAGATGTCCGGCTGCGTCATAGGTATAGGTGACAACCACCTCGTGTTGCGCACTCAATGCTAGGGGATGGGAGATAGCCTCCGCTGACCAGGCACCTCCCTCTGCCAATGACATGGCCGCTACATTAGCACCGGAGCTTGCACCGAACAGGACCGACAGGATAACCGCCAGAGCGAGGATACCTGTCACCTTCAAGGGTAGCGAATAGAGCCGCTTGATGTCGTTTTTCATGGTGTTCTTCTCCGAATTTCTCTCATGTCGTCGTTTATTCGTAGACCGTGTGCTGAGGCCCCAGCCAATGCTCTGTCGGTTGGTGATTGGGGGGGTAAAGGGGAGCAACGTGCGTGCCCGACCCGGTGCTCGACGGGGACGATTGGCTGCCTATGCAGTAGGACGAGTTGATGATGTGTGGGCTTGCTGCTCCACTACCTGCTTCGCCTACCAGAAGCCCGATCTCTGCTCCTAGCCGGGTGAGGTTGGGAAAGACGTATCCAATGATCCACGGCTGGTGTAGATCTCGGTCCACCTGCGCCGTGTTGTCAACAGCATTCCCGGTTAGGATCCGTACTAGTCTGGCTCCAGGGGCATCGTAGTAGGTCCCATAGTGCCCTGCCGCCCCTTGAGTCGCAAGGGTGTAAGTGCTCAAAGCGCCATCCAGGATGCCAGTAGCAACGGTTAACACCGTGCCATAGGTACCCAGCGCATCCGCTACCTGGTGCAAGTTCGCCATGTTTGCCAGCCTCGTCAACCCCTCCACATAGGCGCCAGCGTTGTTCATCTGGTCGACCGTCGTCGTCGCATAGGGAGAGACGGCGGGGGGCCGGAAGAGAGGCGGGGATCCATGAAGCGTCTCGTTGTCGCTGGAGTCATCCCAAGCCGGTTTGAACATTCCCTGAGACGGAGGATAGGAAGGCCACAATCCTCCAGGGTCAAGATAGTGCAGCGGGCTTTGCACGGCATACTGATAGGGATTCAGCATCTGCGGGTTCATCAGACCAGGCCAGAGCGGGTCACGGGTCAGAAAGCGAGCCGCTTTGGGATCGTAGGCCCGAGCTCGCATGTCGTATAATCCCCCCACGGGTTCCCAGCGCACGCCATAGCGTCCAATGTAGGTGAAGGGCTGGTCACTGTCGCCGATGTGCCCCAGCAGGTTGCCATAGGGGTCGTAGGCGTAAGCATCAGTGATGTTGCCGGTCCCATCGGTCAAGAAGAGGGTCGACCCCATGCGGTCGTAGTGATAGAAGCGCACCTGCTGGGTGCCAGGGTCTATGGAGTAGAGCAGTGCCCCAGCGGGAGTGTAGACGTAGAACCGTTTGTACCCTTTGTCCGTTCGCTCCGCCACGATGGGGTCCAGCAACAGGGCGTAGTTGTGGTAATAGGTTGTGGTGGCGCCGCCGACGGTACGCGTACGTAGCCCACCCAGACCATTGTAGGAGAGTTCGACGGTGCGCCCGGCGGTTATCGAGACCAGGCGGTTTGCGTCGTCATAGGCATAGTGTTTGCCCGGAGCGGCAACCTGACGGCCGCGAGCATCGTAGGCGTAGCCGGGGGCGTTGATCTGATTGGCATCGTCATAGGTAATGCTTGTGTCCCGCCCTAGAGGAGGCGGGTCCAGGGGCAAAGAGCGCGAGATGCGCACCGGCTCCCCCGCGGCGTTCAGCGTGTATTGCTGATCGGCCAGTCCCGAGTCCCGAACACGGGTCACACGGCCGGCAGCATCGTAGCTGTAGGCCGTATTCACACCGTTTGACCGGTTGATCTCAGTCAATCGACCGTCGGCGTTGTAGGTGAAGGTCAGCCAGGCTCCGGAGAGATCGTCTTCGACTCGGGTCAGGAGATTGCGAGCGTCATAGGTGTAAGTAACCGTGGTCACGCCGCTCGTCCCCCCGCCCGCCGACGGGTAGGTGACTGTGTGCAGGCGTCGCCCGGCATCGTATGTGGCCTCGCAAGTGGTGCCGTCTTGATCCCGACTGCGGATGATATCTCCTCGCTTATCGTAGGCGAGCGTCAGAGCGTTTGTCCTCAGCAGACGGCCGGCTCCATCGTAGGCGTAGTGCAGGGATAGCCCATCGGTATAGGTGATGCGGGTCATCCGGTTGGCCGCGTCGTAAGCGTAGGACGCCGTTCCGCCATCAGGGTAGGTCTTCTTGCTGAGACGCCCCAGCGTGTCGTAGCTGAACTGCCACTGGCGTCCCAGCGGATCGGTGTGCGAGCGCAATCGTCCCATAGGGGTATAGGCGAAATCCCAGTGCTTTCCACGCTGGTCGGTGATGCGGGCCAAGGCGCCTGAGTCGTCGTAGGCGTAGGCAGCTGCTCCCGGGCCGGGGCCGTCCGCACCGACTAGCCACCCATCTGCACTGTATGTGTAGCTCGTGCTTCGCCCCAGCGGATCTATTTTCTCAATCAGTCGCCCCATCTTGTCGTATGTAAAGCGGCTGGTCGCGCCTAGCGGGTCAGTGACCTCGGTCACGAACCCCATCTCGTCGTGTTGGAGCCGCGTCACAGCCCCTAGAGGTGTGGTGATCGTCAGGGGAGCCCCTTCGTCGTCGTAGGCGATGGTCGTCTTCTGTCCCGTGGGATCGGTGATACCGGTGAGCCAGCCGTGCGCGTCGTACTCGAGCGTCATCGTGTTACCGTTGCGATCGGTCAGCGATGACAGGCGCCCCATCACGTCGTAGGTGAACGAGCGCTTGTGTCCCAGTGGATCGGTGCGGCTGCTGACTCTCGCCAACAGGTCTCGGCTGTAGGTGACGGTCTCGCCGAGGGGATTTACGAATCCGGTCAGGTCACCGTTGGCGTTGTACGAAAAGCGGGTGATCTGGCCCAGCTCGTCGGTCACGCTCAGAAGCCGGTCGCTAAGATCATAGTCCAGGATGACGGTTTTGCCGTTCGGACGCCTGATCTCATGTAAGCGTTTGTAGGCATCGTAGCCGAAGGTGGTAACGCCTACGTCGGAGGTTGTGCTGGAAGCCAGGGTACCGTCGGCGTTGTAGGTGTTCGTGATGACGCCGCCTGCCGGGTTCGTGGCAGTCAGAACCTGTCCCCGGCTGTTATAGGTGAAAGTCCAGGTCCTGCCTCGCCGATCGGTGTGGGAAAGCAGATTGCCCTTGCTGTCGTAAGTGAGATCATCGTGGGTATCATCCGCGTAGGTGATGCGGGTCAGGTTGTAAAAGGTGAAGGTCACGGTGTCGGTCGTGCTGATCGGGTTGGTGACGGTTTGCTCCTGAGGTGTGTAGGTGAGCGTCGTGGTATTACCCTTTGGATCGGTGTAAGAGGCAACCCTGCCTGTCTCGGGATGATAGGTGACGGAAGCCGTGTGGCCCAAGCGCCCTGCGACGGAAGTCAGTTGCTGGGTCGTCTCGTCCCTGCCATACTGCATGGTTTTGCCCGTGGGATCGGTGAGAGACCGAGGTCGGCCGTACCAGCCATAATGCTCGTAGATTTGATCCGTTCCATCGGGACGGGTCACCGTTACCCTGGCGGCGCTCGCATAGGTGAAGTTTGTAGTGTTGCTATAGGGGTCCGTCTGGGAGACAACGCGAGCAGTGGCGCTGTCGCTATAAGTCTGCACGTAAGGAGTGCTGCCGTCCGGTTGCTCGACGCTGGTGACCTTGTGCGATTCGTTGTAATGGAACGTAGTGACCCGCCCTGCAGCGTCGGCCACGGAGCGGAGGGTGTGGGGATCGTCATGGGTGAGCGTCACCTGCCGTCCTGCCTGATCGGTTACCCGCACCAGAGCATCCCTGTTCTCGATGGGTTGGTAAGTCAGTTTCAAGACACGTCCCAGGCCGTCATCGATCCGAGCAGGGTTTGTTGCCTTCTCGTCCGCGTAGGTATACTTCAGCCGATTGCCGTTACGATCCACGATGCAGACGATGCGGCCACCCTTGTCGAAGATGTGCACCCATCCCCGCACGGGATCCATCAGGTAGAAATAGCCAGGTGTTTCCTGAAGCACCCAGCGAGCAGGATAGGGCTCATAGAAGGGGTGTCCTGGATCTGGAGGGACCCACTTACCATCCTTCTTGAAATAGGTCAGGGCATCGGCGTTGCTGAGCTGGAAAGTAGCGGCGGCAGGCCACCACTCGAGATTTTCCAGAGGGGTCCACCAGAACGAGGCGGGAACGCCGGCCTCACTGAAGTGGTAGCTCACCTGCTCGAAATCCGAACGGTAGCGCAGCGTAAAGTTCAAGTCCATAGGACCCCCCAGCGACAGGAGGGGCAGGGTGAAGTGATAAGCACCAGCATTGGCTGCCACGGGGTCACCAGCATCCAATCCACTATCCCAGTGCCTCGTGCACCCCGTGGTACAATTGAGGGGGCCCTGAGGTGCATCGAGAGACATGGGAGGGGATCCGGTCTGGGCTCCATAAGGGAGGTGGTCTCCCGGCGGCACTTGTGCGGCGGCACCAGCCGGCGCGGCTGCAAGTAGCAGATTGCCTAACAGAAGGCTACCGATGATGAGGATATTCTGCAACAGGTATCGAAAGCGAGTGGCCATAATGATCGCTCCTTTATAACGGCCTGTAGTTTGGCAAGACGGTGCTCAGCGCAACAGCAGGGGGATATAGAAAAGCGAGGCCATGCCCCCGGTAACCCCATGATTGGCCTGACTATCGTTGACCCAGCGGACAGTGTCTCCGATATCCACTGTCACGACCTGTGGCTCAAAACCGGCGTCGGTGATATGAACCTCGGTCACGCCTTGTCCCCCACTGGCCTGGGCCAGAGTTATGGGCCGAACGCGTATGGTGCCTTGCCGATTGGGACGGTGTCTGTTGTAGTAGGGGTAATTTCCCATCTGGGGGAATGTCTGTTCGTGGCTTTCTCCGGGTCCGAGTTCCGGCCCTGACCAGGCGTCGAAGGAGGTCAGGTAGTAGTCCTCGGTTTCGCCATACCGGTAGCCCGCGGCCAGGCCCGAACCGTCGGCTGAGGGGGCAGCTTGCTCACTCAGGGTAATACGCATCCACATCGGTTTGGTGGGATCGGGATTGTAGGGGAGGAATTGTGTCTGGAAAATGTGGTAAACCGGGGGTCAATTTCCCTAATCTCAGGTTCTGTACGGCCCATTCTGGCGCTTCTTCGCCATTACAGCTTGGCACATTTCCCCAGGCACCATTGCGATCCCAGTCGAACCAGACGTTAACCACCCAATCTACCTGGAGGGCATCTTCAGGAATGGCGACCGTGAACTGCACCTGCTTGGGCGACGGCTGCTGGAAGGTCGATGTTACCTGCGGATGCGCCGGGTCGGAGACGTCGATCTTCTGCACCCAGGCCCTGGAGGCACCATTGCTGCCCAGGTAGGCCGTAGTTCCTTTCACAAAGATGGTGTGGCTGGACGTGCCTTCGGGTGGGGCCAGATGACCGAGCTCGATGGGGTGAGTGGGATCGCTCACGTCGATGATGCGCAAGCCCGCGTCGCCATCGGCTATGTAGGCCGCGTTGTTTGCCACGAACACGCTTTTCGATTGGCCGGGCGTGGTCAGGCTGCTCGCTTCCCGCGGATGCGCGGGGTCACTCATATCCAGCACGATGAGATGGCCCTGTCTTTCGTAGTTGGTCACATAGGCATAACCTCCCTGGGCGAACACGTCGTCGCGAGCCCCGGTGCCGATAATGTCGCCGAAATCCTGCTGTGGAGCGGTGGTTCCCGCTGGCGCATCAGGCATAGGATCGGCCCACGCCCGGGTGACGGCGCTGAGTAGCAAACTGGGGATGAGCAACAGTTGTACGTGCTTAATCTCACCTCTGATAAGCATGTTCTCTCCTTATCATTCTTACCAATGTGGTGTGGGGAAATCATGAGGAATGGAATCACCTTACCACGGCAAGATCGTCTTGTCCCTCAGCCACTCTCTTCCCCTGCTTCCTTCGATGCCATCTGCTCCTGCAAAAACGCTACCAACGCTTCCAGGCTGGCAAACCCATGCCGCTCGCCGCTGTGTACATCCTCTAGTGCGAAGCGCCATGCGGCGAGACGTCCCGTGCTCGCGGGGCGCTCCAGCCAAATCGTCAAGAGCTGAGTCCAACGCCCGGGTGGACGTGACATAAGATGCACCATCCCGGTGGCCCGGCATGAGATAAACGGAGCCGCGACATTTCTGCTACATTAGCAGGCTACCGTTGATCCAGCGTTGATTCGGGGCGTGCACGGCCGCCGACTCCCCTTTCTTGACGTAACTGCTGTTCCGTAAATAGAACGGGTGAACGCCGATGACGCAGAAAGAACCGATCTACGCAGAGGGAGAAGGTAAAATCGGGATGGCCAGCGAGGATCTGCGTTCTCGTGT
>JAGHDS010000464.1 GCA_021159845.1 Anaerolineae bacterium | reverse complement strand
TTCCATAGCTCCCCATCTGGGATCTCGTCGATCAGCTCCCATATCCCGGCGCGCTCCATCTCCTCCAACCAGGCGGGCCCCAAATACCGATCCAGCAGCGGCTGCAGGCGCAGGGGCTCGATCCAACTGGGTAAGTGCACGCCATTGGTGACCGCGGCAATGGGGACATCATCCTCCTGTTTGTCCGGCCACAGATGGGCCCACATCTTGCGAGCAACCTGGCCGTGGCGTTGGCTGACAGCATTGCGATAGCGCGCCATGCGCAACGCGAAAACCGTCATGTTAAACCCCGCTCCCGGATCCTGCGGGTTGGCCCCTAACCGCAGGAACCGCTCCCGGTCAACTTTCAGCCGATCATAGTAGCGGCCGAAGTACTTCTCCATCAACGCATAGGGGAAGATGTCCGTACCGGCCGGGACCGGCGTATGCGTGGTAAAGATGGTGCTCTCCCGAACCATCTGAGCGGCCTCGTCGAAATCAGCCCCCTGATCCACAGCCATCCGAATGCGCTCAAAAATCGCCAGGGCTGGATGTCCCTCGTTCAGATGCAACAACGCAGGCCTAACCCCTAAAGCCTCCAGCACCCGCATCCCCCCCATACCCAACACGATCTCCTGTCGCAGCCGTTGCTCGATATCGCTGGCATACAGTCGCTGCGCGATGCTCCGGTCCCACGGTTGGTTGACTTCCAAGTCGGTATCCATCAGATACAAAGGAACCCGCCCCACCTCCGCCTTCCACACAGCCACATGCACTGGCGGATCGAAAAGAGGCACCTGGACGACCACCTGCTTCCCCTCGTCGTCCAGTACGGGCGCGATGGGGTCATACGTGCGATCCAACGTCGTCTCCATATCCTCCTGCCAGCCGTCCTCCCGGATACGCTGAAGCACATACCCGCCGGCGTAGATCAGCCCCACCCCTACGACGGGGATCCCCAAATCGCTGCTCTCCTTCAAGTAATCGCCAGCCAGGATGCCCAACCCACCAGCGTAGACAGGAAGTGATGCATGTAGCCCGTACTCCGCTGAGAGGTAGGCAATAGGGGTATCCACATGTCCATACTCAGAGGTGAACCACCCACCTCGGGTGTGAACCCCCTCCTCAAACTGGCTCATGACGGAATCATAGCGTTCCAGGAAGTCCCTGTCCTTAGCTGCCGTATCCAAAACCTCGGGCGGAAGCTGGGCAAGCATCCGTATCGGGTTATGACCGCTCTCCCGCCAGGCTTGCAAGCCCAACGAGCGAAATAACGCTCGCGCGGATGGATGCCAGCTCCACCAGAGGTTATAGGCCAGCTCCCCCAACCCTCGAATCCGCTCAGGTAGATGGAACAACGCTTGTGTCTGACTCATGCGATCTCAACTCCTTGCATGTTAACGTGTCGATTCACGACCGTGCGACCAGTATCACGCTGGCGCGGGACGGGATGCGATAAATGCCCTGATCCTCCAACACAGGTTCCTGACCCACTTCATACAGATCCCCTGGAGACGGCAACGATGTATCTACAGCCAGATGCCACCGGCCACCATGCGGCGGCGCGGGCAGGACGAAACTCGCCGGGTCTGATCCGGCGTTGAACATCAGATACAAATCCGCCTCCGTCGCCCCGTCCCCCAAGATCAGGCAGGCCATCCGCCGCTCCTGAGGATTCAACCAGTCGGGAGGGGAACCCTCAGGGCTGAACCAACGGATATCCTCTTCAGTATAAAATGCCTCCCGTCGTAAAACAGGATGCGCACGTCGGAAGGCGATCATTCCCCGTGCGAAACGGTATATCTCCCAGTGTCTCCGCAAAAGCGACCAGTCATACCAGCTGATCTCGTTATCCTGGCAGTACGCGTTATTATTCCCCCGCTGCGTGCGCCGGAACTCGTCCCCTCCCAAAAGCATCGGCACACCGCGGGATATGAACAGCGTGAGCAGGAAGTTCTTCACCTGACGCCTGCGTATCGCCTCGACCGCCGGGTCATCCGTCTCCCCCTCCACGCCGTAATTCTCGCTAAAATTCTCCTCCATGCCATCCCGGTTCCCCTCGCCGTTGGCCTCATTGTGCTTCTGGCGATAGCTCACAAGGTCGTTCAAAGTGAAGCCGTCATGACAGGTAATGTAGTTGATGCTACACTCAGGCCCCTTACCCGATCCCTGGTAAATATCGGCACTTCCACAGATACGGCTGGCGAACAGCCCAATCATACCCTCATCCCCGCGCCAGAAGCGACGCACCTCATCCCGATAACGACCATTCCACTCCGCCCACCGCCTCTCCGAGAAACCACCGACCTGATACGCCCCAGCCGCGTCCCACGCCTCAGCGATGATCTTTATCTCGCGAAGGAGGGGATCCTCCGCGATGCGCTCCAAGAGCGGAGCGTTGGACAACAGGCGTCCCTCTTCATCCCGGCCCAGCACGGAGGCCAGATCAAAGCGGAAGCCGTCCACATGCATCTCCATGACCCAATAGCGCAAAACAGACAGGATGTAGTCCCGTACCACGGGATGGTTGGCGTTGATCGTGTTCCCCGTGCCGGTGTAATCCCTGTAGAACCGCTTATCCTCGTCCAACATATAAAAGATCGCGTTGTCCACACCGCGCAGGCAGATCGTAGGCCCCAGCTCGTTCCCCTCGGCCGTGTGATTCAGCACCACATCCAGGATCACCTCGATACCCGCCTGGTGCAGGGCCTTCACCATCTCCTTGAATTCCAGCTTTTGCTGTCCCAGCCCGCCAGCGCTGGCATAGGATGCCTTGGGGGCCAAGAAGGTGACCGGATTATATCCCCAGTAATTGCGCAAAGGCTCCCCGGTTAGCGGATTGACCCGATCCAGCTCGTATTCGTTGAACTCCATCACGGGCATCAGCTCCACAGCAGTGACGCCCAGATCCAGCAAATGTGGGATCTTCTCCACCAGGCCCTGATACGTCCCCGGATGCGCTACGCCCGAGCTGGGGTGAACGGTGAACCCGCGCACGTGGGTTTCGTAAATCACCGTCTCCGACCAGGGGCGACGCAGTGGGCGATCTTCTTCCCAGTCGAAATGCTCGTGAGTGAACACGCACTTCGGCATGTCTCCCGTATCATCCACGGATGAGGGGGAGAGATCGCGTTCTGGAGACGTCGGATCGTATCCCAATGCAGGAGCGAAGTCCCATCTCCCGATGTGCGTAACCGCCGTCGCCAATGGGTCCAGGAGCAGCTTACGCACGTTAAAGCGATGGCCGTCCCCCGGGGCATAGGGGCCATCGATCCGATACGCGTACAGTTGCCCTGGGCGTACCCCGCGCACCCAGACATGCCACACATCCCCCGTGCGGTGGCGTGCAGGATCCAGTCCAATCGTCCGGGCTGGCGTGCTATCCTCGGGTCGATCGAAGAATTCCAGATAGACCCGGGTAGCATGGCGGCTGAAGATGGCGAAGTTCGCCCCATCCCCCAGCCGGTGCGCGCCCAGGGGCAGCGGGATCCCCACCCGGACATCCCCTGTCTCCGATGTATCCTGCAGATAGTCGGACAGCCTTCGCTCACTCACGTCTCTTTCCACCCCTGCTCTCCGTGAAGATGCACGCGTGGTTGCTCTACCTGCTGACTAACGCGACGAAATCCGCTGCCAGCGCGATCAGAATCGTGATGACTGCCGTCCAGTTAACCCAGCTTGGCCGTCAACGCGATGCGAGCGGCCATGCTATTCGCAGCCACCAACATGGGCGTGGACAGGATGAGGAGCCATAGCTGGCTCAGGCCAGTGCTGGCTCCCACCATCGTGTATGTCAACACGCCAGCCGGATCATCGCCAGCGCCACCGGTGATCAGAGCAGGAAGCGCGTCGCGCGCCAGCGCAGCGACTTGTTCCTCCTCATCACGCAGGCGGTGATGGCTCCCCATCATTGAGCCCTCTTCCTCTTCTTACTGGCCAAGCCCTGCCAATCCTCTCGCGCCCGCTCCCACGCATAGCGAACGTGTTCCTTAAGCTTCTCCCACTCTCCCACATGACGATGAGATTCCCGCCAGGCGCGCTCCAGGTCCTCTTCCACCTCCTCCCAGCTCTCATTGGGATATTCATCGGCCAGCGCGTGGTTCCAGCCGAATTGCAAAGCCGGCTCCACATCATCGAACGGCTCAAAGTAAATTCCACCGTAAGGGTCGGAGTACATCTCCCGGAACGCCTTACTCGTCTCCTCGTCCCAATAATTATGTCGCATGTTTCTCGTCCCTTTCACACTCACTCATGGTGTCGAATCAGGCTCTGATCACGCCAGGCGGCAGCTTACAGGTCCACCGCTTCGGATGCCACCAGGGCACTTTGCAGTAAAGGCGGAGATGGTGCGTCTCGGAAAGCGGATCGTACTCCTTGTCCAGGAAGGGACAGTGAGCACATTGCTCCGGGATGGCCGCTTCCAACGGTTCCTGCGCTGCCTCGGTTCTGCCGACTTCTGCTGTCGTCTCTCCCTCCTGTCTCTCCCTCCTTACGTAAAAGATAGTTTCTTTGGACGGACGTACCGCACCATTGAAGTCCGCTGTTGAGGGAGGGGCCGCCCCTCCCTCAACAGCTAGCTCATACACCCCGTCTCACCAGTCACGGCATCCGACGCTCGCCCAACATCACCGTAATGTCCACCTGCTTTCCATCGCGCACGATCGTCAACGTAGCCTTCTGGCCTGGATGATACTGCTGTAAGATCGACCGCAGCTCCTCGACGCCGGTCACAGGCTGGCCATCCACAGCCGTGATGATGTCGCCACCTACCAGTAATTGCTGTCCATTGACGATGACCGGCTTATAACTGCCGTGCAAGCCGGCCTTGTCCGCCGGGCTGCCGTTCACAACCTGCTCCACCAACACCCCCTTCTGCTCCTTAGGCAGCTCCATCGCCTGTGCGATGTCCGGCGTCACCGTCACGCCCATGATACCCAACCAGGCACCCTGGGCAGTCCTCTCCGACGTCCGCGACTCCTGCGACTGCACCTTAGGTCGCGCGGCCAACGTGACCTTCGTCGTCACTTCCTTGCCCTGCCGCAGCAACGTCAGGGTAATCGTCTGACCAACCTCCGTATTGCGGGCCAGATACGTCACCAGATCATCGAATCCCTCGATCGGTCGCCCATCAATGGCCGTGATGACGTCGCCGCCCACGCGGACCGTCATCCCCTCGATCGTGACCTGTCGATCACTGCCGTGGATGCCGGCCTTATCAGCAGGGCTTCCGGGCACCACATCCACCACCAGGGCACCACGCTGATCGGCCTTAAGCCCCATCGCCTTCGCCAGATCAGGTTGAAGTGATGTCCCGCTGATGCCCAGCCACGGATGCTCGTAGTGCCCTTTCTGGATCAGCACGGGCACCACCTTCTGCACAATGGCCGAAGGGATGGCAAACCCGATC
>JAGHDS010000235.1 GCA_021159845.1 Anaerolineae bacterium | reverse complement strand
GAGCACTGAGGAGGAAGGAAAATAAAGAGAATTCCTCTGCGTCCTCGGCGTCTCTGCGGTGGAGAAAGGCATGTTAAGCATACATATCGCACTTATGGGTAACCACCGCGGCTTTTTGTGGGGACTGTTCACCGTCGGATCAGCGGCCTCGCATTGGGGATCGGTTTATATATCGTGGCGCGTTCTATCGGCCCGGCATGGCAGCGTTCCGACATGGGGGGAGCTGTGATCTCGGCTCGGGAAAAGGCCGAAGCACAGCGGGACCATCTCGAATCCGACATCAACGCGCTGATCGACCGACTTTATATCCTCTACTATGACCGCCGGGCCTCAGCGCCACAGGCGACGCCCACGGCCGAGGAGGAAGGATCTCGGGCCGAGGGGACACCACAGCCGGAGGGCTCTACCTCCGAGCCATGAGCAGTTTGAACCCTCTCGTACGGGCGACGGTCTCGCAACGACCGAACTCGCACTCGATGACGCGCTCGTAGGGAATGAACTGATTGCAAACCAAGTAAAAGCACCCCCCTCGCTTGAGCCGCGGGTGGGCCTGCTGGATGAAGCGATGAGCGACGCTGTAGTCGACCTCGCGGCCGGCGTGGAAGGGCGGATTCGTCGCGATGACATCGCATTCGACATCCCCAATAGCGGCCGGCCCATCGCCCAGGACGACTTCGACATTACCTAGCTGATTACGGGCCACGCCGCGCCGGGCTGCCTCAACCGCGATCAAATTACTGTCCACCATATAGATCCGTCCGCGCGGTGCCCGCTTAGCCGCCACCACGCCGATCACGCCATAGCCGCACCCCACATCCAACACCGTGTCCTCTGGGCCGATTTGAAGGTTCTCCAACAACAGCCGCGTGGCCGGATCCAGCCGGTCCCACGAGAAGATGCCCGGCTTACTGACGAGCTCCAGCTCCTGTCCGCCCACCTCCACGACGATGCTCCGATAGCGGAAATAGTCCTCATCCACCTCCGCAGGTGGTTCCTCCCCCCGCACAGCCACGGCCACACGGTACCCTCTTTCGATCTCAAGCGTCTCCGCGTTGCCGAACAACGCCTTCGCGCGTTTGATCCAGGTCTGGATGCCCCCCGCCTTGGGGCCGGCGAAGTAGAAGCGCCCACCGGGCCTCAGCAGCCGATGGGCATCGACCATGAATTGCATGACCACCCGCTTGCCCGCGTTGACGGGCAAGTTGCTGAGCACCACATCATAGGTTTGGCCGAGGACGGCCTGGGCGCAGTCACTGACGAGGGCACGGGCGTTGGGGATACCATTAGCCGCCCGGTTGGCCTCTGCCAGTCGGACAGCCACCACGTTGCAGTCCACCAGATCGACCTGGCCTGCCTTCCTCGCGAGCCTGGCAGCGACGAGGCCAAGCACACCATAGCCACACCCCAGGTCCAGCACACGATCGCCAGGGGTAATCTCCATCGCGTCCAGCAACAGGCGGGCGCCAGTATCCAGCCGCGTCCAGGAGAAGACCCCCACCTGAGTGCGGAAATGAAAGGACATGCCCCGCGTCTCGACCTCAATCTCCGCCGTATCCCAATCGGGGGATAGCTCGTGCGATCGTCCTCGTCGCCCGCGTCGTCTCATCATTCCAAGCCTCAGTACTCCGCGCGCTGCGCCAGGAGCATCAAGCCCGCCGTGGCGCGAACGCCACCCGCGATGAACAAGGCCAATGGGATGCTGACCACATCCGCTATCCAGGAGCCCACCAGGGGGGCCAGGAAGGTAGCAAGGTTCACCAACACGTTAAAGATGGCAATGAACCGGGCCCGATCCGCATCGGGAGCGAGCTCCACCATAGTGCTATACACGGAAATGTTCATCACGGCGCCGAAGAGCCCGCCTAATACGGCGATGCCCAACAGCGGAGGAAGCGAATGCGAGAGGGCGGTCAAGATCGGGTACAGCGAGAGGGCCAACATGCATACGCCCAGCACGCGACGCTTGCCCCAGCGCAGCAGAAAGCGATCCGCGAACAGAGCCGATACGACAGACACGCCCCCCATCAGGGTATAGATAAGGCTAATGAAGGCATCGGAGGCCCCCAGAGTACGCACCCAGTAGATGGGAAAGAGTGGGATCGCCATAAAGAGCCCCCATTGGAACACGAACGTCGCCAGGGTGAAAAAGGCAAAGCGATGGTCAGCCCGGAACCGTCGAAAGCCATCGATCAGATCCGCCCAGCCGCTGGCCGGCGTCCGTGGCTGGATCACCTCCGGGATGTCCAATCTGCTCACGGCGTAGAGGCTCGCCATCCCGGCCAGGAATGCGATGGCGAATAGCAACTGGTAGTTCAATGGAATGGGAAGAGCGGCCAGAATGAGACCACTCGCCAGCACCGTCAGAGTCGACGTGGTCCCCATCAGCGCGTTACGTCGGCTGATGACGTGTCCCAGCCGTTCCTTGGAGATGGCCTCGGGCAACATCGAGGCGAAGCCAACATTCGCCAGGCCAAAGGGGATCGCCTGCACGGCAACCAGGACGATCAAACCAGGCACGATCCACGACCGGGGCAGAAACCAAGGGAGCACGGCAATGATCAGATAGACCAGCCGATGGGAGAACAACGCCTTTAAGACCAAGGGCAGTAAGCGTCGCTGGCGCGCCACGATCTGGCCAGCCGGGATCAGCCAGAAAACGGAGATAATAGCGGGGACAGAGGTAAGCGCGCCTACCTGGACCTTCGTCGCGCCCAGCCGCACGGCATATACGCTCAAGAAATTGAACGCGATGCCGGCCACAATGCCGAACCAGGCGATATCCCAATACAAGTAACGCCGGTTGTGCCGCTCGCGCGGCGTGGACAACTCGTCAATGCGCGGAGATATCGCGGCGAGCGGCCATCGTAGCAGCCGCCACTGCCACAGCACGCCCCGCGAAAGCAGCGAAGATAGGCGTCTCATAGGGCACCGCCTGAGCTATAGCGTTACGGTCGGCGCTATAGTACATATTTCGGGCCAGTCGTCAAACACGCGCATTCGAGCAACCGTTCAACCTTTGTGAACCCTGGCTGTCCTCGACACATGGCCGCCACGGGGCCCCAAGTCCATTCCTTCCCCAACAAATCGGTCTGGAAAGAGCTAAAGGGAAAGCACAACGCGAGAACGGGATCGCCTCGGCGCCAGGTCATCCGTCCTCAAAGGGAAGGCACGCGTACATACGCCCAGGCTGACATTCCAGGCCATGACGGGATCCTCGCCCCTCTAGTAAATGGGGAGATAGCGGTCTAGCTCCCACTGGCTGACGGAGAGCCGATATTCATCACACTCAATCCGCTTCGCTTCCATGAAGCGCTCGAAGATATGGTGCCCAAGGGCAGCCTGGATGACCTCGTCCTTCTCCAGTTCGGCCAACGCCTCCCCCAGGGAGCTCGGCATCATCTGCAACCTTCCACGACTACCGCCGATCTCATATAAGTTCTCCTCCGCCGGGGGCGGGGGCTCCATCTCCTTCCGGATACCGTCCAGACCGGCGGCCAGCATGACGGCAAAGGCCAGGTACGGGTTGGCCGACGGGTCGGGACAGCGCAGCTCGATGCGCGTGCTCTCCGAACGCCCCGGGCTGGTACGCGGGATCCGAATCAGCGCGGAGCGATTGATGCGAGCCCATGAGATGTAAACTGGCGCCTCGTAACCGGGGACTAACCGCTTGTACGAATTCACCAGCGGAGCGATCACGGCGGACATCCCCCGGGCATGTGCCAGCTGCCCCGCGATGAATTGTCGCGCGATGGAGGAGAGTCCGTATTCCCCATCGCTATCCGCAAAGGCGTTCTCCCCGGTGTCCTTGTAAGCCAGGCTTTGATGCGTATGCATACCGGAGCCGTTGATGCCAGCAACAGGCTTGGGCATGAATGTGCAGTATAGCCCGTTTCGCTGCGCGATCGCCTTCAGCGCGATCCGCAGCGTCACGGCATTGTCGGCGGTTTGCAACGCCGGTCCGTAACGGATATCGATCTCGTGTTGTCCAACCGCGACCTCATGGTGGGCGGCCTCAACCGCTATACCAAGCGCCTGCAACGCCTCCACCATCTGACGACGCACTTTATGGGCCATATCGGTGGAAACGTCGAAATACCCGGCGAAATCATGGGGTGTGGTCGTCGGCAGCCCGTCCGGTCCCGGCCGGAAGAGGAAGAACTCCAGCTCGGGGCCCGTATGATACGTGAACCCCATCTCCTCCGCCTCCGCGAGGACCCTCCGCAGCGCGTGTCGTGGGTCGCCAGCGAAAGGGTCACCCTGCGGGGTATACACATCGCAGATACACCGTGCTGTAACCAATCCCTCCGCCTCCCAAGGGATCACAGCGAAGGTGTTCAAGTCAGGTGCCAGGTACATATCGCTCTCAGCAATGCGGGCAAACCCCTCAATGGAAGATCCGTCGAACCAAACACCATAACGAACAGCCGTATTCCACTCGCTGACCGGGATCGTCACCTGCTTCACGCTGCCGACAATATCCGTGAACTGCAAGTTGATGAACTGCACACCCGCCCGACTGATGACTTCCTGCACGCGCTCCACTTCTGAGGGATCGTTTTGCATACCACCTCTCCTTCGTCTGGAAAATCATCGACCGTATCCAACCATACGGCTCCCCGAGGCCCTATGAATCAATCCCGCTCGAGCAATAGCACACCTCCATAGGCCACAGAGCGCCTTAAGCCCTAAACCAGGGTATCCCTTCAATATTTCCCGAGAGCAAGAACCCCTCTCGCATTACGGTCACAAAATATGCCGTATTTTCAGAGCGAGCTGGAGCCGCAGCCGTGTCTCGGCATCGTCCAGATCAATCCCCAGGATGGCCGCGATGCGCTCCAGTCGGTAGACCAAGGTATTGCGGTGAACATACATGACCTCCGCCGTACGGCTCAGGTTGCCCAGTTGCTGGAAATAGACCTCCAATGTGTGTATGAGATCTGTCCCCTGCTGCTGATCATACGCCTCCAGGGCCCCGATCGTCTCCTGATAGAATGACCGGAGCACCTGTGAGCCCTCCAGCGGCAGCAACAGCCGGTACACCCCCAGCTCTGCCGCGTCCACCAGCCGGCTCTTCTCCTCGCCCCTCATCTTGCGCCCCAGAGACCACGCCTGCTCGGCCTCCTGCACGGCCGTCCGGATATCCGACAGCCTTCGCACCGGGCGGCTAAGCCCGGCGATCAGCGGCCAGCGTGGGAACTGACGGGCGATGGACTCCAATAGCATCCGTGCCAATCGACGGCCATCGAGCCCGCGAGTGTCGTCATGTATGGGATACAACACAAGGATCGGCGCGAGGGCTGCCGAGCGTACGGCTACGAACCCACGTATCCGGCGCAGTGTCAACTCCTCCCGAACGCGCAGGGCCAGCCGTCCGGGGTCCAGCCCATCCCCAGTCGCCACGCCGAGAGCCAGCACGGCCTGAGGCGGCGTGGGATCATAACCGAAGGCGTTGGCGCGCCGGGCCAGGACTCCCGGATCCAGGGCCTCGCCACTCAGAAGATCATCCAGAAACTGAGCACGCTGTTGCATCTCAGCCCCGGTGATCGCCCGCTCCTTGGCCAGTTCCAACGCGCAGAGGAGAGCCCCTTCCATAGCAATAATGTGATCGCTGGCGCCAAACGCATCGGGAGCGCCCAACAAGGAGAGATAGCCTGCAAGGGCATCTTCTACACGTATCGGGGCAATCAGCCGGCGGACGACGCCCTCCGCGGCCGGTTGCAGGGAGACCTCCTGGACAACCTCCTCAGACCGCAGAGGCAGTATCGGAGAGGACCCGGCTGCCTTTCCCAACACCTGAAGCGCGGCATCTTGAATGACGACTGTTTTCTGGCTGATCCGGGCCAGGGCATCGGCCAAGGCTCCCCATCCGCGATTGGACATGGCGATCTCTGCCAACTGGCGGGCAATCCGCGATCGGTACCTCTCCAAAGCCGCCTCTCGATCCACGATGAGCCGGATAACGTCTCGCTCCACACTGCCAATTGAGGCACCCCCAGGGAGGGCAAAAAGAGGCATACCCACATCTTGCGCCACTGAGATCGCGTCTTGCCCAACGGGGCCACTCACAACAATGGCGGACACATTGGCCCGATGAAGGCCATGTATCGCTTCCGCCAGGGAAATATCATCCAAATGGCGCAGGTCCTCGACATTGATGAGCGCCAACTCGTGCCCTTCCAATCGGGGGAACGCAGGTGGGACAGGGCGCATCGTATGGGCCCAGGCCACCACTCGGCCCAAGTGGGCGCGCCCTGCCAGGAGCCGCGTATGCTCCGGGAAGGCCAGCCGCCATACCTCGCTCACCGTCACCTGGTTCGACAGAGCCATGTCATCGACACCCCTCGGAATATGCAAAAGCCGGGGGCCATCATCACCCCCGGCTCCGCACCAATGCGTTCGCCGCCCCCATTATAGACGCGAGTATGCGAGCATGACAAATGGCCGCGTGTATGTAACCATCCACCACTTCTTTACGCAATACAGCCTCAGGAGCGCCCGAACACGGCGATTCGGGCGCTCCCGCCTCCCCCCTAGTCTGGTCGCCAGAAAGTTCCCTGCACACGCAAGCAAGGAACCGGTTCAAAACGCCATAGTCCAGAGGCAAGTATGCGCGCCCGACCTTCCATCCAGTAGCAATCAGGCCTTAAGTGGAAATCAAGCGACACTGGTTCGGCCACATCGGAACCCCCAAGCGCGACCTTAAGAGCTGCTCTCTGTCCCAGCCGGACAACAGTTGGTCGAGCTGCATAGCGAACTGATCCAAGGAGGCGGCTCGAATGGAAGCCACCCTCCGATACTCATCATCCGTGAGGTCAAATCGTAACAACGCCTCCGGGGTTTGATCAAGGAGCTGCTTAGCGAACTCACGATCAACAAGGGCCGTTCCAACGATCGTCTGCAATGTCTCCCACGTCATCATTGTCCTCCGTGAACGTATGGTCACGTTAATGGCCCCGGTGGTCCCTCCCGCATGTGCACATACAAGAACCAGAACACTCCCATCGCGACCAGAACATCACCTACGCTGAACACGCCAGTGACGGGAGCGGGAGGAGGCACGACGAAAATATCGGACAGCCACCACAGGGCTGTCTTCTCTCGGGGTAACAAGATGTCCTTGGTGTTGCGAACACGCGCTCCAGGAGCCTCATCCAGGGCCAGGTGGGCATACCCACCCTGACGTAGCATCTCCGCTGTGATGGGCATGTACCCACCGTTTGCCACCATCACGGCGAAGTTAGCCAGTAGGCCAACGCCAATAAGTTTCACACCAGGTAGACGGCGGTTGCGCCACAGGAACAGGAGCAGCATAACGTAGGAAACCATCATCACTAGCGCCCGGCTGCTTAGTATTCCTCCAGCCCGTGGGGCGGGCCAGTAGATCAGATAAGCCTGTGCAATGAGGGACACTGGCACCAGCCAGGCCCACTGTAGAGACACCGACGCCAAGCGGCTCGGCCGTCCGCCGAAGAGCAAGCTCACCAGGAAAGCCAAAACGACCGCTGCCAACAGGATCATGACATGTCCTGCCAACACCTCACCACTGGACGCGACAAGGCTGGCCGAAAGCCAGCCCTATCGCGCAATCCCGAGACGCTCCGCTTCCCCACGCCGGATCCCTTGACCAGAACGGGCGATATCCTAAACGATCAGCAAGAGCCGCAAGCGCTGCTGCCGCCAAATGCCGACGGTGCCCCGCTGGCCGCAGCCAGGGACAGGAGAAGGATCAGTATCCAGATCACTTTCCAATACAGGTGCTTCATCGCACACCTCCTAACTAGAGCCAAGCGACCGAATAACAATCCAGCTCTAGTTTCCCCTGTCCCACTCACCACGCACTGACGAGTTTTTGACACCCTCGTTATTTCCCTAAGCATTAAGAAGCATTTCCCTATCCTTCTTCCGCAGCCTGCTCAAGAACCGACCACACCGCTGCGAACCGAGCAAAGAGGACGGAGGGAAACTTCCACACGTCAGCAACCCGGTGGTCCCCTAGCAACGCGCCCCAGCCGATTTGCATCAAGGCCCAGCGAACCTCGCGCCTAAGCGCTCTTGCTACATCCCCACCAACTCGCGGTACAACCTGGTCGTCTCCGGGGAGGGCGACACACCTAACTCGCTGGCGAGGACATCCTGACAATGGTGATACCAATGGATTACCCCATCGCGATCCCCCTGAGAAGCACATACCTGCATGAGCAATCCATATGTTTCCTCCCGACAGTCGTCGAGCTGCAAAGCTGACTTCAACAGTTCCATCGCCCCTTCTGGATCCCCTCTGACAGCACGGATCTGGGCCAAACGCAACAAAGCGTCAATACGCAGCTCACGCAGTGACTCGCGTCGAGCGACGCACCAGTCCGCGTAAGAGTCAACCAAGAAATCCCCGTGATACAGATCTAAAGCCTGCTCCAGCAGCCGCTCCTGCTGCTCTAACGGCATCGCCTGGCGATGCAACCGCGACATAGCATCCTCAAACGCCTCAACGTCGTACCATATCTCTATCTCCGGGTTCAGCCGGTAACGCTCATCCTCGTACAACAGGATACCCTGCCCCATCGCCTTACGAAGGCGGTAGACCGTCGAATGGAAGTTGCTGTTCGCCCGCGATTCCGCAAAGCCCGGCCAGAAAGCCTCCATGATCTCCTCTTTACGCAACGGCTGCTGGTGCTCTAGCAGGTAGAAAAACAGCTCACGCGTGGTCACAGACTTCCAATCCGAACGCTCCAGGATACGCCCGTTCCTGACCACGCGCACAGTCCCCAAGGCATAGGCCCGCAGATAAGCCCTCCGGGCACCCGTCCGCACAGCGGGCCGGCCCTGCTTTCGCTGCAGGTGGGTGATAAGCGCTTGCACCCGGCGTAGCCGCGTGCCCCCAACGTGCCGTCGGACAGCATAGCGGTAAAGAGGAAGCAGTCGGGAACCATCCACAAGCAACGGCTGATTGCTGCCAATCCGGCGGGCGATCTCCAGAGCGCGAGCGACGTGCTCCAACGCCCGCTGCTCGTTCGCAGCGACGAACTCCAGATAGGCGATCTGCAATTCAGCCCGCGCCCACTCGCGTTGAGCCCCCGCCTCCTCAAACAGCGTCCGAGCCCGTTCCAAGTACTCTCGTGCGATGTCCAGGCGCCCCATATCACAGGCCAGCATCCCCAGACCAAGCCCGCACAGGCCAATCTCATATCCAGATTCGTGCCGCTCCGCCAAAGACATAGCCTGTTGGAGCAACTCCTCTGCTTGATCCCATTGCTCCAGCAGCCGATAGACATCTCCCAACGCGGCCAAACTATACACGGTAATCATCGCGTCGTTTACACGTTGGGCGATTTCCAGGCTATCCTGATAGGATCGAGCCGCATCGTCCACCCGGCCGGTATCCCGGTAGACATCCCCAAGGCTCGCCAAGACATAAGCCTCAATACGCACATAGCCCGCTTCGCGCGCCTTCTCCAGAGCAGATGATAGCTTCTCCTCCGCCTCCGCGTATTCACCACGGTAATAATGAGTATTCCCTATGCTGTTAAGCGTGTTCGCGAGCGCCCAAGGCCGCTCCACCTCCTCCCAATAACGGAGGGCACGCCGAAAGTAGCCGATGGAACGATCAATATCCCCGATCAGCTCATACATCGTCCCCAAGTCGTGATACAGGTAGGCCTCATTCTCGCGATCCTGCGCTTCCTGATACAGCCGCAACGACTCCTCCAGCTCATTAGCGCCAGCGACAAACTCACCGCGCAGTCCATAGCATGTCCCGATCACCCGATGAGCTAGAGCTACAATCGTGGTGTCCACGTGTTCGCCCATCGCAAGCGCGGCCTCGCAATCAGCGATGGCTCCCTCGTGGTTCCCCATCAAGCGCAGCACGCTGCCACGCTCTACTAACGTCCGAGCCGCCCGGCCGACATCATCGGCCTCCAAAAAACCGCGATAGGCCTCGTCAAACAACTGCAATGCCCGGCCCAGGTCGGACATCTCTACGTGGATCTTAGCCCGCCACAACTTCAACATCGGATGTCGATCCATGATCTGCGACGGGAGCATGTCCATCCAGCGCGTCAGGGTGCGCCATTGGCCGCGACCGTAGACATCAGCCACCACCTGCTCGATCACAGCCGCCGCTTGCTCAAACTCCCCCGCCTCCACAAAATGATCGACAGCCGCGTCCCACCGCGACGCGGCCACGGCCAGCCGACCCGCCCGGGTTTGCAAATCATGGTACAGATCGGGAGACTCAGAACGCAGCTTCTGGCAGAGGAATTCGCGAAACAGGGCGTGGTAGCGGAACCACTGCCCCGGCCCATCCAGGCGGTTGATGAAGAGATTGCGTGCCTCCAACACCTGAAGCATCGTCTCGCTGCCATCGAGGCCCAGAAGAGCATCACACAGGGCAGGCGTCATCTCACGGAGAACCGAGGTCGCGAGAAGAAAGCGACGAATCTCCTCGGGCTGGTTCTGGAACACCTCTCCGGCCAGATACTCGAACACCTGGCTTCCCGTGCCCTGAACGCCCATCCACGACCGGAACAACCCTTGCCATATCGTATGGGTCGTCAACAAGATGCCAGTGACCCACCCCTCGTTGCGGGCGACGAGATCCGCTGCCTCCTCATCGGTTAGCTCCACACGATAACTCCGCTGGGCCAGGATCTTCACCTCATCCGGTGTAAAGCGAAGATCTCCCACGCCCAATCCGGCCGTCTGCCGCTTCGCCGTCAGGGTGGTAAGCGGGAGCTGGCGAGGAAGGGTGCGCGAGGACAAGATGATGTGAGCGTTATCCGGCAAATAGCGCAAGAGACGATCCAGGATGGCATTCACCTGGACATTTTCCTCCACATCTTGATAGTCGTCCAGGATCATGACGAAATCATCCGGGATACGCTCCTGCACCCCATTGATGAACGCATTCACCGCCGGCTCCAGGTTCGCCCCTGTGCTCCCCCGAAGCAACGTCAGCGTCCGACGTCCGAAATCCGGGAACCGCTGCTGAACACAGGCGACCAGGTACTCCAGAAACAGGCGAGGATCATTATCCGAGGGATCTAAGCTGTACCAGCAAACGGGGAGTTCTGTATCATGGGCGTAGCTAACGAGGAGAGATGTCTTACCATAACCCGCGGAGGCCAAGACCAAAACGAGCTTGCGATCTATATGGGCGTGGATGAAATCGATCAAACGGGAGCGATACACCAAATCGGACCGCGGCCTGGGCAATAGCACCTTTGTGATGATGAGCGGAGACGACATCACAATGCTAATCTCCCAAACGCATCCGCCATCAGCCCGTCTGTGGCACAAGTCTCGGCGGGAACATCACGCGCGATGTTCCCGCCCTATCTTCCCAAATCTGTGGAGTCAAACTCAAATGCCGCCCATAATCCGTGGGTTCATTATCAGGCAAATATAGCCTCAAACTCGGCAGCTTCGATAGTCTCCTCATGCATCAGGCGCTCAGCGATCTCATCCAGCTTATCTCGGTAGTTACGAAGGATCGTCAATGCCCGCTCATGCGCCTCCTCAACAAGGCGATGCACTTCTTCATCAATGAGTTGGGCGATTTCCTCCGAGTAATTGCGTTGCTCACCGATTTCCCGGCCCAGGAAGACGAGTTCCTCCTTATGACCGAACTGCAGCGGTCCCAGTTTCTCACTCATCCCGAACTCGGTCACCATCTTACGTGCGAGCTGGGTCACCCGCTCCAGATCGTTCGCAGCACCCGTGGTCACATCTCCGAAAACGACTTCCTCGGCCGCACGCCCGCCGAGCAACCCGGCGAGTTCATCACGATACTTATCCCGACTTTTCAATACGTGATCTTCCTCCGGCAAGGGCATGGTATACCCCAACGCCATTCCACGGGATACGATGGAGATCTTGTGCACTCGGTCAGTATGCGGCAGCATTCTCATCACCAGGGCGTGGCCGGCCTCGTGGTAGGCGATGATCCGCTTCTCCTCCTCCGAAATGATCCGACTCCGCCTCTCCGGCCCCGCTACCACCCGCTCCACCG
>JAGHDS010000384.1 GCA_021159845.1 Anaerolineae bacterium | reverse complement strand
GTCCCGCCCCGCGTCGAACGCTCGGGTCAAGGTCCTGTTCACGATCGAGCCCGGAGAGACTGCGGCCCAGATCGCGGAACGGCTACAGCAGGAGGGTTTAATCACAGATGCCGGCCTATTCCGCCTGTACATCCGCCATCAAGGGATCGACTCCAAGTTGGAAGCAGGGGAGTTCGAGCTCTCCCCCAGCATGACTATCCCGGAGATCGCCCAGGCCCTTCAGCAGGCGCGAGCTGAGGAGATCGTCGTGACCATCCCCGAGGGGCTACGAGCGGAGGAAATCGCCGAGATACTGGAGAAGAAAAAGGTGACGGACGGCGACGCTTTCCTAGCGCTTGTGCGCGAGGGCAACCCCACCAATGTAGGGCTTCCTAGCTATGAGTTTCTCAGTGATCGTCCACCAGGAGCGTCCCTGGAGGGATACCTGTTCCCAGATACTTACCGTTTCCCCGCCAACGCTCAGCCAGCCGAGGTCCTACGCATGTTCCTGGACAACTTCGGCCGCCGTGTGACGCCAGAACTGCGGAAGGAGGCCGTAGACAAGGGGCTTTCGTTATATAAGGTGTTGACGATCGCCTCCATCGTGGAGAGAGAGACGGCATTGCCCGAGGAACGGCCCATCATAGCCAGCGTCTACCTTAACCGGCTGGCGAAGGGGATGTATCTCAACGCCGACCCCACCGTCCAGTACGCTATGGGGTATCAACCCGACACGGGGCAGTGGTGGAAGACCCCAGTGACCCTCGAAGAGTATCGCAGCGTGATCTCCCCCTACAATACTTACCTGAATCCCGGGCTACCGCCCGGCCCCATCTGCAGCCCGGGACTATCGGCCATCGAAGCGGTCATTCGGCCAGCAAAGACGGATTACCTCTACTTCGTCGCCAAAGGCGACGGTAGCCACGCGTTCGCCCGCACGTTGAAAGAACACGAGGCCAATATCAAGCGCTATCAAGGGCGGTGATGCGGGATGCAAAGCATAGATGCAAGGGGGCTAGCTCGAATCGTGGTTAGGAGAACAACTGCGATCCGCGCGCCAGCCCTCGGGTATCTCCTCATCTGGCTATGGACATCCCTGGCTTTAGCGGGTTGCACGTTGCCCCACTCCACGCCGCCGATTATCAAGATCGGCATGATCGCTCCCTTCGAAGGGCTATACCGCCCAGACGGTTACTCCGTCCTATACGCCGTGAAGCTCGCGCTGAGCGAGCGAAACGCGACCGGAGGTGTGGCAGGCTATGGCGTAATGCTGGTGGCCCTGAATGATGACGGGGATCCGAGTAAAGCGTCGATGCAAGCGCGAAAGCTGACGATAGACCCTGACGTGGTTGGGGTCATCGGCCCGTTCAGCCGTGAGACCGCCGCAGCGGCTGCCCCTGCCCTGGCAGCCGCTGGCCTGGCCTGGATCTCACCAGCAGATGTGCCCGATGACGTGGTGCAGCAGTACCCCAACGCGTTCCGGCTTTTCGCCTCAGACCGCGCGCTGGCTGAGACGCTCATCGGCTGGGCAACCAAGACACCTGGCGGGAATGGCCTGGTGCGCGTCTGGAACGCAGGTGCCTTCGCCAATCCCCTGCGCGCCGCGGCGATACGAGCAGGGGCGTTGGATATGGAGACAGGGCCCTCACGTGCTGCCCTGGCCCTGGGAACGGATCCAGAGCAGACCGCCGACATCCTCCGGGTGCTGGATCGGACCATCTACCAGGGACCTATCATCGGTGGACCTGAGGCCGCCGGCGTAGTGACGATCCAGCGCGCCGGGACAGCAGCGATGGGGCTGGTGTGGGGTACCAGCTTACAAGCTAAAGTGTGGCCAGACGCGTTCGCGCTGGCCTACCGCGACCTGGCCCATACGTCCCCACGGCCAGAGGCCGCTCTGGCCTACGATGCGACCCAGGTCCTTCTGGACGCGATCTCCTGGGACATCACTCACAACGCGCGGCCCACCCGGGCGGGTGTGGTCGCCGCGGTGAGCGCTACCCACTGGCAAGGGATGAACGGGCTCATCGCCTTTGACGCCAACGGGAGCTGGATCAACGCCCCAGTACACCTCTACCAAATTGTCGGAGACCAGCGATTCGGGCTGGCACCATGAGTCAGCCATCGGGACAGTGAGAGGATAGCCATGCGTATTCTGATGCTCTCGTGGGAGTATCCCCCCCACGTGGTAGGCGGCTTGGGTAAGCACGTCATGGAGTTGCTTCCCGCGCTGGGACGGCGCGAGGGAATAACGGTTCATCTGATAACACCGCGATGGGCTGGCGGAGAGCGGGTGGAGGAGCAAGGGAACGTGGTCATCCATCGGGTGGACCCACCAGCAACGAGCGGGGATATCTACACCTCGGCGTGGCAAACCAACGTGGAGCTGGAGCGATACGCAGAGCGGCTATGGAAGGACGTCGGGCCATTTGATTTAATCCACGCGCACGACTGGCTGGTCGCATTCGCCGCCAACGCGCTCAAACACACACACAAGACGCCGCTCATCGCCACCATTCATGCCACAGAGAAGGGACGCGGCCGCGGCCATCTCGGCAGCGATCAGGCGCTCGCCATTCATCAAGTCGAGTGGTGGCTGACGTATGAAGCGTGGCGGGTGATCGCCTGCTCAGAGTATATGGCAAGCGAGATCCGAGAATTCTTCAACTGCCCCGCCGACAAGATCGACATCATCCCCAATGGGGTGGACCCCACCCCCTTCCAGGAAGTAGCCCAGGAGGATTTGCGCGGTTTCCGGGCGATGTACGCCCTCCCCGAGGAGCAGATCGTCTTCAACGTAGGGCGGATCGTGTATGAGAAGGGCGTACATGTGCTTGTGGAGGCGGTCCCGCTCGTGCTCGCTCAAATGCCAACCGCCAAATTCGTCATCGCCGGACGCGGCCCGCTGCTCGGGCAACTACGAGAACGAGCGTGGAAGCTGGGAGTGGGTGAGAAGATATTGTTCACGGGCTTCATCTCTGACGAGGAACGCAATCGCCTATTCTACATTGCTGATTGCGCGGTCTTCCCATCACTATATGAGCCGTTCGGCATCGTGGCACTGGAGGCTATGGCCGCGAAGTGCCCCGTAGTCGTCTCCGAAGTAGGGGGACTGAGAGAAGTCGTCAAACACGCGGAGACGGGGATCACCATTTACCCCGACAACCCGGATTCCCTGGCCTGGGGGATCGTGCACACCCTTTCACGCCCAGATTGGGCTCGCCAACGCGCCGAGAACGCGTACAAGATGGTGCTGGAATTATACAACTGGGACCGCATCGCTGGACTGACGGTGGAGGTATATCGGCGCGTCATTGAAGAGCGCCGTCACACAGACTGGTAGACCGGTGGTCGCTTACGGTCTGGCCCTCAGGACCTGATAAATCAGTGGGGGCAGCGCCACCGGTTCCTCTCCGACCGTAAAAGCCCGCCGTAGGCGCTCCTGGGCCCGCTCCAACCGTGTCTCATCGTTAGCGTGAATATCGCACAGCGGCTGCCCCACCTCTACCCGGTCGCCCAAGCGCGCCCGCATGACGATACCCACGGCAGGGTCGATGGGTTCCCCCTTCCGCTCGCGGCCGCCGCCCAAATCCACAACCGCCATACCGATCGCGGCCGCGTCGATCGCCTGGACGTAACCAGGCACCTCGGCAAGGAAGGGGACCACAAGCTTTGCCTGCGGCAGCCGGGACGGATCGTCCACGGCCGCGATATCCCCGCCTTGAGCAGCCACGAACTGTCGGAATTTCTCCCAAGCGGTGCCATCGCGCAAGGCTGCTTCCGCCCGGTCCCATTCCTCCTCGGGCACGGCCACCGTACCACGCCGCATTGCCAGCATCTCGGCGGCTACTGTCAACACGTGTCCCCGGAAATCGGGAGGCCCGCCGCCGCGCAGGGTCTTTATGGCCTCCGTCACTTCCAGGGCATTGCCCACCGCGCGGCCCAGCGGCTGCGACATGTCACTGATGACGGCTGTCATACGT
>JAGHDS010000356.1 GCA_021159845.1 Anaerolineae bacterium | reverse complement strand
GTATACCCGTATGACCGATACACGCGAGCCATCGCATTCACCAGCGTGGACTTGCCAGAGCCGGGCACACCGGTCACCCCCACTACCTCGGCACGTCCCGTATACGCGTAAAGCCGCCGTAGTATCGCCTGTGCCAGCTCCCCTCCCTCCTCAATCAGGGTAATCACACGGGCCAGGCTACGGCGGTCTCCCTTCAACACGCGAGCGGCGATGTCTATTGGATCCATAGCTTACACCTCAGCCGGGGCACTGACCACACGTCGGATGAAATCCACGATCTCATGCGTAGGCGTCCCAGGACCAAACACGGCTCGCACACCTGCCGCCTCCAACGCAGCCCTATCCTCCTCGGGGATAATTCCTCCCACCAGCACGGGGACGTCCCCCATGCCATACTGCCGCAATAGCTCCATGATACGCGGGCACAACGTCATATGGGCGCCCGACAGGATGCTCAATCCGATCACGTCGACATCCTCTTGCAAGGCAGCCTCGACAATCATCTCCGGCGTCTGTCGAATGCCCGTATAAATGACCTCCATGCCCGCATCGCGTAACGCCCGCGCCACAACCTTGGCTCCGCGGTCATGTCCATCCAATCCCGGCTTGGCGATCAATACGCGAATCTTACGAGCGGTCATGTTACCTCCTACTCCGGGCGATAGCTCCATTGCTGCTCACATCGTACACTCAACAGCCAAACGCCCGCAACCACACGCGGCTTCTCCTCCCACACCTCGAATTATAAGACTCAGCGTCACGAGGCGTCAAGGATTTGTATCCTTTTGGTAAAACCTTCAGATATTTTAACCTCCCACGAGGCCCAAAGTTACTCATTCGAGCGGAGAATTTCCCCTCGCGCGAGGTAACCCGCGCCACAGGAAGACGACCGCCCCCATTAAGAGCAAGTGCGACTCGTATCAGGATAAAATCCGGGCCGCGATGAATTGTTTCAAGGCAGGCCACAAACCTATACGCCCCTTCGTAAAAAACCCAACGCCGTACGCATTCCACGCGAGTCGGTTCGCCCCTCGCCAGAGCTCGATGTGCACATCACCCTCGCCAAGGGCGATATCCAAAACACCCACCCGCGCGGAGCACAGAGGCTGGACATCCCACACGGCTTCCCAGATGGCTCGATCTCCAAGAGCACACACCACACGACACCCAGAGTATGCACCCGGGCCATCATTGGTGATCCATACCTCCGCGCGAGCAGGATCACCCGGGACGGGAGCAAGCGAGACCAGCAAGGGTTGATAGATGCGCCTCAGGAGATCATAAGCCAGCTTAGGCGTTCCATCATGCGCCAGCACACTCCAGGAGATCGCAGGCCACGGCTCGTTGAACTGCCAGAGAATACACCCCCCAGTACGGCCGCGGTGCCGCCGCACATGCTCTATCGCCACCTGCAATCCATACGCCTGAGCACGCTGCGCCGCCGCGACGAAGGCATCCAGCCCCTCGCCGCATATGAACGGCCGGGCATAGCGCCAGAGCTTCTTTAGCTCAGCATGATGTAGTCGCCACAACCTGCCAGGCGGCCATAATGCCTCAGACGGGAGAAATCGTTCTAGTGATTCCCTGCCCGGCGGCGCCTGCAAGCCGAACTCGCTGAGCATAGGGTACGAACGCCGGGTATACCACGAGATGGGAGCGCCGCCATGCCAGACCATCCATTGATGCACGTCGCCTGGCCCGGGTGATGCCGGAACGAAGCGACGCGTGCCATCCTCCTCGGCTACGGCACGGGCCACGCGACCGACGGCCAACCGGTTCCGGCGCGGGTTGAACTCGTTACCACCACACCACAACACCAGCGAGGGATGCGACCGCAAGGAGCACACAATTGCCCGGGCTTCCTGTTCCAGTTGGGCCAGATAGCGCCGATCCCAGGGAAAACGATCGAGAAAGGCACAGGCGAGGGGAAACTCCTGCCAGACGAGCATCCCCTGCTCATCGCACAAATCGTAGAATGCTCGCTTCTCACGAAGCCCGCCGCCCCACACCCGCAACAGGTTGATCCCGGCCGATCGCGCTTGCTCGATGAGCCTCCGATACTCGGCGATGCCCACCCGGCCGGGGAACACATCCACCGGCACCCAGTTCGCGCCGCGAATGAACGTATCACGCCCATTCACGCGCAGCCGCCAACGACCATCTGCAGCCGTGGCCCCATCCGTCGGCTCCCAACTCACAGCCCGGACGCCAAAGCGAACAGACGCCCGATCCAGACACCTCTCACGATCATCCCGCAGGGCCAGCTCGGCGCGAAGCAGATGCGGTCCCCCCTGATCCCAGGGCCACCACCGCGGGACGGGCGGCAGGTTGCACACTACCGTATAAACCCCGACGCCCGGGGACAGGGAAAGCGGAACCGTCCGACGACAGATTTCGTCCCCCTCTGCCTCGAATACCCGCGCGACAGCCTGGACGCGCTGGGGCCGAGCGCTGTCGATCGTCAACTGCAGCCGCAGGCTCGCGGGCGTCGGATCGCCGTCCTCGCGCAGCGGCCGGGCATGTGCCCATACGTCCACCAGGCTGGCACTGCCCGAGACATGGAGCGTCACATCGTCCCAAATGCCCATCGTGCGTATCGGTGGGGCAAAATCCCAACCAAAGCTCATCTGGCACTTGGTGGTGGCCATGCGATCGGGGTAAGCGGGCATCCCCGGTTGGAGCCGCCGCGCGACGGGCGCCCACAGGCGATCAAACCCGCGCGGCCGATAGCGCGGCAAAGCATGGCTTCCCCAGATGCGCACAGCCAGCGTCGCGGCGCCTCCCCGCAGATAGGGTGTGATCTCATAGCGGCAGGGGCTGAACATGCCCTCGTGGCACCCCAGCCGATGCCCATCGATCCACACCTCGCTCAGGTAATCAATACCTCGGAAGATCAGAAAGGCACGCTGCCCCGGGCGCAGCTCGTAAAACAATGGCCGCCGATACCACCAATCGACCTCCTCCACCCACAGGCTGTCCTGATACTGGTCGGCTACAAAAGGGTCTGGGATCAGCCCCAAAGCCAGCAGGTCGGTACGCACGTTGCCGGGCACAGAGGCCGAATACCAGGTCTCGACCCGGCTCAGGTCATTCGATGGTCCCCCTGAGAAGGGCCTGGGCGGCACATGACCAAACGACCAACCAGGGCCGCCTAGGTTGATCACACGAGGTTCCACGAATCACTCCAGCGTTGGCAGTTAGATTTAAGCACTCAAGTATACCGGCGCCTGGGCAAGGTGCCAACTATCCACGTTCACGTAGCTGTTCCTCGTTAGGGTAATAGAAATTAGCTGCGCTGCCACCACAAGCCGAATCAAGCCCCCTTCGCCCAGGCCTGGGCGAAGGGGGTCTACAGAGGGGGGGCCAACAAGCCTTCGGCCCGTTTGGTCGCAGGACACAACTTCGTGAGACTCGATGTACGAGGATGCAGCTAACTCCTTTTACCCCAACGGCGAACAGTTACCCCAGTTGTCCGCATTGCCATTCGGTGGCACAATAGACGTGGATGTGCCGTTGACGCGGGGAGGATCATGGCGATGCGAATCATCCTGGATGTGACGCCGTTGGACACGGGGCATCGGACGCGTGGGGTGGGGACTTACACGCGTGGGCTGCTTAGAGGGATTAGCACTTTGAGCTCTTCTCATACATGGATATTGGTGACCCATGATCCAAGTGGGCTCCCCTTCCTCCCGCCAGGGGCGCATATCGCGCGGCTGCCACGTCCCCCGCTGGGGCGTTTAACCGCCTTCGTAACTCACCAGCTATTGATGCCCATGCTGCTCACCCGACTGCGCGGTGACCTAGTGCACTTTCCCAGTATCTCGGCTCACTTTAGCGTCACAGGAGTTCCATGTTGCGCTCCGCTTCCTGCCGTTGTTACGATCCATGATTTCACACCTATGCATATACCTGAGCTGATGCATGGCAAGCGGGTAAATCATTGGTGGTACGCTCGTCAGCGCTCGTGGGCTAAACGAATGGCTCGGTTGATTTGCGTCAGCCGGGCTACCAGGGACGATGCAGTGCGCTTCCTTGGTGTGTCGCCGTCCCGTTGTGCTATCGTGTATGAGGGCGTGGATACCGATCTGTTTTATCCCACTGAAAGAGCGCACTCCCAGCCTTTTATCCTCTTTGTAGGAGGAGATCATCCCAACAAGAATCGAGAGGCGGTATTGGGGGCCTTTGCTCGCCTGTGCCGCGAGACGGCTCTCCCTCATCGGCTGGTGCTGGTGGGCCCTGGCGTCCCGGGTAGGGCAGAGCTGACAGAGCGACATCCGGACCTGGATCCTTCGCGGGTGACTTTTATACCCTGGCTCGCGCGTGGGGACCTTGCTGATCGTTTCCGCCAGGCTGATCTCTTCGTCTTCCCATCCCGGCACGAGGGTTTCGGGCTACCGGTGCTGGAGGCGATGGCGTCCGGTACGCCTGTAATCACTTCAACTGCGAGCAGTCTGCCAGAGGTCGCCGGGGATGCTGCCCTGTTGGTGAATCCGGATGATGTGGAAGCTTTGGCGGATGCCATGCGTCGCGTCTTGACTGATCGGGCATTATGGCGGCGATTGCGAGAGGCTGGATTGGCTCGTGCCAAGAAGTTCACCTGGACGAAGATGGCTCGTGAGACGGTTAAAGTGTATGAGGAGACAGTGACTGGCTGATAACCCCAGGATGCATACAAAGAAAACGCCGGAGGATGCTCTCCCCCAAAAGTATCCTCCGGCGTGGCAACTCATCAAGTTGCCTTCGGCGATTATTATAACGTGAATTATAAAAATGAAGCTTACAACTCGCTAAATGTTTCAGGCAAGACCGCGCGAGGGGGCCGAAGAGGGAGGTGAAGGGATGTCCGATTCTCCGGGAGATAGCGGCTTTTCGGAAGGTAGGTGGGATCTGCAAGGGGCGATGGCGTTGGCGGCGTGTGTGCTGGCTATCGCTCTGGCGATGGTCGTGTGGTGGACGGCTCCTGCACTTGCGGCCCGCCGAGCCGCGAGTGCCACTGTCACACAGCTGCCTTCGGACATAGTCACGCACGAGGCCTCCCCATCACCATCTGCGGTGGTGACAGTCACCGCTCGTCCCGGTGGTACGATCACGACGGAGGCAACCGTTACGCCGCCGACAACCGTCCTCTTGACCACCACCGTAGTTGCCATGCCAGTGGTGACTACGCCGCTCACGAGCACATTGGGGGGAACAGGGATCTTGTCCGGCACGATCATCGCCAACCGCACTGCGTTCACCGTGACGTTCTTCCTGAGCGGACGCACCTATCGTTTGCGGGGGTTCCGCTCATTGGGCACACGATTGCCTCGGACAGCCTCTGTGTTGGAACTGTATAATTGCGAGGTCGGACAGGAATCGGTAGCCAGCCAGAGGACCTGTTTTTGGGATCCATATCTGGTACAGCGCGATGGGTTCTACGAGATTGTGAACGGAGCCGCGGAGGGGAAGCCCGTTCGGCTGGTCTTGCGGAGTGCGGCTCCCCCACCAGCTGGCCAAGTGTGGATCCATAATCGTACGGGACATCAAGAGACAATCATATATGGCGATTCGTTGCGCAGTATCTCCGCTGGAGCGGTGGAGGAGATATCCACTGGTGATCAGCAAGTGACCATTTTCCACCTGCGCCATTGTTTGACGTTGGCGGGAAAGACAGTTTGCGAATGGTTGCCGTGGGCGATTACTCGTGGTGGGTATTATGCTCTGGTGGAAAAGGTCAAGCCCGTGACGTTGCCGGGTGGTCGAGTTACCACGATGAAATTGGAACGCATCCTGCCGCCATCGCGGGCGGGGCTCGTGGCAACGTCGGTGACGCCGGTCGCATCCCCTGCGGTTACGTCGACACCTACACCAACCCCGCTGTCTTCGTTCACGTGCAAGCTGCAAGTACCAGCGCTAAATGTGCGGGCCGGCCCAGGGTTGCGGTATCTGGTGATCGGGGCCGTCCGGGTATCCCAGGAGCTGGGGACCGTATCCGTTCGCGGGCGTGACGCGTCAGGGGCGTGGCTGGCTGTGGATGAGCGGATCGCGCCGGGAGGATGGATCTCGGGGGACGCCGCGTTTATCAGGTGCGATGGGGACGTGATGGAGCTACCCATCGTGGATGTCACGGACGGTCGGCTGGCTCCGACACCGTCCCCGGTTCCTGCGGGGAACCGGCCGCAGCCGACGCCCACGCCGCTGAAGCCTTCGCCAGGTAAGGCGTTGCTGGTTGTGCATAACGCCTTTAGTCGGGATATCACCTTTACGCTATCGCCGAAGGTCTGGACCTTGAAGCCGGGGAAACGGATTGTGATTGAGGTGCCCCCCGGCCGCGTGACATTCTCTGCCAGCACGCCTTTCCACTCCGGGAACGCCGAGGTGCGGTTAACGGCTGGGGAGCGACGTGATTTATGGCTTCGCTTCGCCCCGAAGACACCTGGGTCGAAGGTGTACGTGTTGGAGTATTAGCTCTGCGGGGAGCGAGTGGGCGATTGGGCGGGATTGAGACCACCCTTCTAGCCGGACGTCGTGTTATCGTCTGCGTCGGTAGCGGACGTAAAGATCCCAGTTGGGGGTGTCGCTACGCAGGGTGAACACGGCTCGTGGGCCCGCGGGCTTCCCGTTCGGCGCGAGCAATTGGATTTCCCATGTGCCATTGACGGTCCCGGTGAATTCCAGTTGTAGGTTCGCGAATCGGGCGTATGGGCTTGGCCCGGAGCGGGTGAGCCCAGGTAGCCCACCCGCTGATTTCGCCTCCACTGGTAGCCGGATACCGTCATGTCGGACGAGTAATGTGTATCCGGGCAACGCGAACTGAGTCGGTGAATATATATAAGCGAAGACACGTACTTCCTCGCCCTGGATGAAGCGAGCTGGGAATGTCTCGTATTCCTCCAGGTCGAAGGCATAGCCCGGCGTTGGGGTAGGGGTTGGTGTCGGTGTCTCAGTGGGCTGTGGCGTGGGCGTTGCAGTAGGTGTAGCCGTGGCTGCGGGTGATGGCGTAGGTGTGTGTGTTGGCGTAGGGGTATGTGTGGGGGAGAGTGGCTTGCTCGTCGGCGTTGGTGTCCAGGTAGGCCGTGGCGTTGGACTCGGTGTAGGCTTGGGCGCCTTATGTGGGCTGCAGGCGATCAACGAGAACGCCATCGCCAGGATGAGGAGCTGCCAGAGATGTGGGAAAGCTCGCACTATGCCCGACCATTGCCGCGGGTACACGGGGTCTCCCTCCTTACACGCGGGTTCCTTTCACCTATTATGATTGCAATCCCAGCTTGTTGCAAATCGGCGCGACTATTGCCTCACCTCCTCTTTACCTCGGCTGGAGGCGGACAGTCACGCACACCGGATGCTTTGCCGCACCCATACGCCGATGCTATAATGGAGCCCGTCTCCCTTTCTGGGGAGAGGCAGGACCTGGTTATCTCGGAGGGAACGTGTCCCAAGCTGTCCGGTCATCCACGATCACAGAAATGGCCCCGCTTACATCTCCTTACGTTACCGTTCTCATCCCTGCGCGAGACGAGGTGGCCACCATCGCGCAGGTTGTGGAGAAAGTGGATCGTGCGCTGCAGGACATGGAGAAGGCGGGCGAGCTGATCGTGATCGACGATGGGTCAGCCGATGGCACGGGTGAGCGACTGGAGTCGTTACGGGCGCGTTATCCGATCCTGCGGGTGATCCATCACCGCCGGAATCTGGGGTTAACCGCGGCGCTGCGCGCCGGGTTCGAGGCTGCCAGGGGGGATGTGATCGTCTTCCTGCCCGCTGACCTGGAGTCTGACCCGGAGACAGATATTCCACTCCTGTTGGATAAGCTGAATGAGGGGTATGACGTCGTGGCCGGGTGGCGGCAGGGACGGCGTGACCGCAAGGTCGTGGCGTCGACGATTTACAATTGGACGTGCCGCTGGCTGTTCGGGGTGCGCGCCCACGATATGAATTGGATCAAGGCGTTCCGACGCGAGGTGATCGAGGCGTTTCCCCCGTTGCGCTCCGACTGGCATCGCTTCTTGCTCATGATCGCTGCTCACCAGGGCTTTCGGGTGGGAGAGGTACGGACGCCGTATCACCCCCGGCGGGCAGGTCGATCCAAGTTTGGGATCGGCCGTATTCCTATATCGTTATTGGATGTCCTCGTGGTTTGGTTCCTGCTCACTTTCTCTCGGGCGCCCATGCGCTTCTTCGGCGGTCTGGGGCTGGCGGCGCTGACAGCCAGTGGGCTGATTTATGTTTATCTGGCCTATCTCTGGTTTGCCTTCGCTATGCAGAAGCGCCCTATCTTCTGGTTGGCTGGCAGTCTGGCTATCGCTGGGTTGTTGTTGATCTTGATCGGCTTCGTCGCCGAGCTGGTGGTCAGCCAGGAGGAACGCATCGTGCGGCTGGAAGAGATGATAAGGCGCCAGCAGCGCTCAGGCTCATGATCATCAGGCCTCGGTCGGCTCCGCATATGATCGCTGGTATCATCCCCCACGATGGCTTCCAGGGAGGACACGCCGGTATCCCCTTCAGGGCGAGAGACTTACCATCCCATGATGCCGGCCCTCGGGGAGGAACCGATGCGTGAGTGGGGGAAGAGAATCGCCCGGTGGCTGGCGTTGTTCCTCGGGCTGGGCTTTATCGCTGGGCTCCTACGGGCTCAATGGGCAGAGCTGCGCACTTATACCTGGCATCTGGCCCCGGGTTGGTTCCTGCTGGGGTTCCCACCGCTCGCGCTGAGCTGGTCGCTTGAGATCGCCCTGTGGCGCGTTTGTTTGAGGAGCCTGAATGGCCGCCTTAGCTACGGGAGAGCTGCCTTGATCTGGCTGACCTCGAATTTCGTGCGGTATATCCCGGGCAACGTCTGGCAGTTCGTCGGCATCGCGGCACTGGCTGCCGAGGAGGGGGTCCCCGCCGAGGCGACGCTGACCAGTCTGGCGGTGCATCAGGCGTTGTCGGCGACCGCGGTGGGCACACTTACAGCGGCCTATCTGGCCTGGAGCGGTCACGCCGAGGCGGTGCGCATCGCCTTGGCGGCAGGTGCGCTGTTGGCCGTCCTCTTCGTTGGGTTCAGGCCCGGTTGGGTAGAGTTGGGGCTGAATCGGGTGTTACGCATCTTGCATCGCCCTCCCCTTCGGATCACGCTCACTCGCAGGCAAATGGCGGCGATGCTCGTCGGTTATTGGACGGCCTGGGTCCTGGCGGGGCTGGGATTTGCAGCTGTTGTGCGGGCGTTGACATCGTTTCCCCCGGCGCTCATTCCTCATCTGGTCGCGACGTTCATTATCTCCTATTTCATCGGCTATATCAGCCTGATCACGCCCGGCGGGCTGGGCGTTCGCGAGGGGGCCGTGGTATGGCTGCTCGGCGGATGGCTCCCCGCTCCGTTGCCCACGATCGCCTCGCTCGTGGGGCGCGTGTGGCTCACGTTGGGCGAGGTGGTGAGCGCGGGAGGCGCGTTGGTCCTGTGGCGGGGACGACGCCCGCTGCGGGGGATCGCGGGCGCTCCCGCAGCGACGGAGAGGGTCTCCGATGGCTGATCACCTCCGCCGTGCTCCCTGGCCCACGATCCTGGTATGGGCACTCGTCCTGGCCTACGCGGTGGGGTTCTCCGTCCTGTCCATCCGCCCGCACCAGGCGTTACAGACGCACAAGGCTGACCTGGGGCAGATGGATATCGCTCTCTGGAATACCGCCCACGGTCGGTTCGTGCAGGAGGTCAAGGGGGACCACATCAGCACCCGGCTGACGGATCATGTGGAGCCGATCTTCCTCCCGGTCTCGCTGGTCTTCTGGCTGTGGAATGACGTACGGGCGATTTTGATCCTCCAGTCGGTAGTGATCGCGCTGGGGGCCTGGCCGGTGTATTGGATCGCTCGTTTCCGTATGCGACGACGGGTGAACGAGCGCCTGTCCGGGTGGATAGGCGTGGCCTTTGTCC
>JAGHDS010000144.1 GCA_021159845.1 Anaerolineae bacterium | reverse complement strand
GGATAACGATCAATGATCACCCGGTGCCATATACCGACATCGGGCATTGGAGGGATATCAGCTTCCAACGCGTTCACATTCAGCCATACGTCCGAATAGGGGAAAACTTCATCGAGCTATCAGGCGTTGTGGCCGAGGATACCGAGTTAGAAGACATCTACCTGATAGGAGACTTCGGCGTGAACGCCTGTCGCATCGGCCCGGAGAGATACAACGTCGAGGGGATGGACTTCGATCGGTACGCACCCGAGTTCTCGCTGGTCGAAGAGGCCCAGGGAGGAAGCAGCCGTGATTTGAACTCGCAGGGATACCCATTCTTCGCCGGCACGCTCAGCCTGAGCCAGACGGTAACGATCAATGACCCCGGGCAGCAAGTTGTGTTACAATTGGACGGGCTGCACGCCATCGTAGCCGACGTGTGGGTTAACGGGCAGCAGGCCGCGACCATCCTGTTGCCCCCCTATGAGGCAGACATAACCGGCTGCCTACGACCGGGTGAAAATCAGATTGAGATCCGGCTGGTCACCAGCCTGCGGAATCTGCTGGGGCCGCTTCATCGAAAGGGCGGGGATGCCGTATGGACCGGCCCCGGCGATTTCGTGGACCTCAGCCAGTGGACGGACGACTACATCTTCGTTCCGTTCGGCTTTGAGGCCGCCCACCTGCGGATCCGGCGAATATAACCTGCATCCTGGATCCTGTATCTTGCACCCTGCATCCCGTATCCTATACCATGAGATCAGGAGGTAACAACCATGACGAAAACGGTCAACGTAGCACTGATTGGCTACAAGTTCATGGGACGTGCGCACTCCAACGCGTTCCGCCAGGCGCCGGTGTTCTTCCCTGAACTACCCGTCAAGCCCGTGATGAAAGTGCTGGTCGGGCGTAATCGCGATGCCGTCAAGGCCGTTGCGGATCAATTCGGCTGGGAGGAGATCGCGACCGACTGGCACGAGGTCGTCGAGCGGGACGACATCGACGTGATCGACATCGCATCACCGGGCAACACCCATGCGGAGATCGCCATCGCCGCTGCCAAGGCCGGGAAGCACGTCATCAGCGAGAAGCCCCTGGCCAACTCACTGGAGGAGGCTAAGGCGATGGTCCAGGCCGCCAAGGAAGCGGGCATCATCACACTGTGCAACTACAATTACCGCAGAGTCCCCGCCATTCGCCTGGCTAAGAAATTGATTGAGGCGGGCGTCCTGGGTGAGATCCGCCACTACCGTGGTGCCTATCTCCAGGACTGGATCGTCGATCCGGAATTCCCTCTGGTCTGGCGGCTACGCAAAGAGGTCGCCGGCGCGGGCGCTCTGGGCGACATCGGATCTCACAACATCGACCTGTGCCGCTATCTCGTCGGTGAGCCGGTCCGCGTCACCGCCATGACGCGAACGTTCATCAAGCAACGGCCGTTGCCAGCAGAGGACATGGGAGCCTGGGGCTCATCAGCCGGCGGCGGCATGGGTGAGGTAACGGTGGACGACGCGGCGGCGATCATAGCCGAGGTGGAGAACGGCGTCATGGCCACCTTCGAGGCCACCCGGTTCGCCCTGGGACGCAGGAACTACAACCACTTCGAGATCTACGGCTCCAAGGGCTCCATCGCATTCAACTTCGAACGCATGAATGAGCTGGAGTACTTTGACGGCACCCAACCCACAGACCGACAGGGATGGTCCGTCATCCAGTGCACCAACGCCGGGGATCACGATTTCATCGACCACTGGTGGCCACCCGGACACCCCATCGGCTATGAGCACACCTTCATCCATGCCATCGTGGACTTCCTCTATGCGCTGGATAAGGGAGAACAGCCGGACTCCGACTTCCTCAGCGGCGCGCAGACGGACGCCGTGGTCGACGCGGTGCTCAAGTCGGCCGAGGCCGGGCAGTGGGTGGAAGTGGAGAGGCTCTCGTAAAAGACATAAAACGGCAGTATACACCAGCGTACCTCTGCAACAGCGACAGGCCCAGATGCTAGATCCAAGCCGGGGCACGGCGTCGCCGTGCCCCTACAACATGGCAACCGGGGGACCATATCCTTGATTCGAGTTGAGTTTCCTTCGCGGACGAGGGGACGACAGGTAACTCCCCACCTCAACGCGGGCCACAAAAACCAAACGCTATGGGAGATAACAAACTCATGTTAACTGCGGCGATCATCGGTTGTGGGCGCATCGTAGAAGAGGGACACTTGAAGGCCTTCCAGGCCCTACAGGACCGCGTCCAGGTCGTCGCGCTGGCCGATCCCACACCGGAAAGGCGAGCGCTGATCGGGGACGCTCTGGGCATCCCGGAAGAGTCCCGGTATGGGGACTATCACGACCTACTCGATAGGGAACAGCCGGACTTCGTTGACCTGGCGCTTCCCCACTTCCTGCACGAAGAGGTGACGATCGCTTGTGCCCAGGCCGGGCGACATATCCTCACCGAGAAGCCGTTGACCACCAGTCTGGAATCGGCGGATCGGATCCTGGCGGCGGTCAGACAGGCGGGGGTTCACCTGGGCATCATCCACAACTATCGCTACCTCCCCTATAACATCTCGGCTTTTCAACTCATCGGTGAGGGAAAAATCGGGGATCCGTTCTTCATCCGTAGCGAGGGGCTAGGCGGAGGTCACTATCGAGGTGCAGCCGGGTTCGACCCAGACTGGCGAGCGAAGGGAGCGCGATCTGGCGGCGGTGCCCTGATCGACAACGGCTACCATAACATGTATGTGGCCGAGGCGATGATGCAATCGCCGGTGAAATCCGTGTACGCCCACGTGGGGACCTACGTCCAACACCAGGACGTAGATGACCTGGCCGTCGTGATGTTGGAGCACGAAAACAACGGTGTGACCTCCGTGCAGGTGAGCTGGGCCATCCGCGGCGGGGGGCAACCCGTCTCCGAGGTACACGGCACAGCAGGCAGTCTGCGCATCACCCGAGGAGGGCTGGAGATATTCGAGAATGAGAAGGGGGAATGGGAGCCTCAAGACACAGGTGGGCGAGATTTCAAGAGCTCGTTCACGGGGCTTTTCTCTGATTTCATCTCAGCCCTGGAGCAGGGGAGATCGCCGCAACTGGACGGCCGCGCGGCCCGACATAATCTGGCCATCGTCATGGCGGCATACGAATCGAGCCGACGGAGGCGCCCTGTTGACCTGAGCGAGCTGGGCGAGTGATCGCACGCTCCGAGGAGAGGTGAAGTGAAACTGGCGATCCAGCACACCATGCTGAGCGGCCAAACGCTGGAGGAACGGTTCCAGAAAGCCGCTCAATACAGCTTTGCCGGCGTTGAACTGGCCGTCGGGGGCTTCTCCGGCTCGATCTTCGAACACCTGGAGGAGATACAGTCCGCCATCAGGAATAGCGGGTTGCCGGTGAGCAGCATTTGCACCACGCGAGCCGACGATCTCATCACTCCGGACCCAGCGGAGCGCGCAGAGCGAAAGGCAAACATGATACGCCTGCTCCAACTGGCTGAGGAGTTGGGCGCGACCGGGGTCGTTTGCGTCCCCATCCGCCCACCCAGCCGGCTTCCCGACCTCTCGCCGCTCGGATCAGAGGATGACCTCATCGAGCAGCTGCTGGTCATCACACTACAGGAGATCATCGCCGAGACGGCCGACCTGGATGCCGCTATTTTCCTGGAGCCCCTAAACCGATACGAAACCCGCTTTCTGCGAACGCTATCCCACGCGGCCCGCATCGGTCAGAAGGTCGGGCACCGACGCGTCCGGGTATTGGCCGACTTCTTCCATATGAACATCGAGGAGACTGACATCCCGGCCGCCATCCAGTCCGTGAGCTCCCGCATTGGGCACGTACACCTGGCCGACTCCAACCGTCTTCTGCCAGGCTACGGCCACATCGATTTCAACGCAGGCTTACGTGCCCTGAAACAAAGCGGCTTCAATGGATGGATGACCCTGGAATGCGGCATCCCAGGCAACCCAGACAAAACCTTGCCCGAGAGCATCGCTCGTATGCGTGACTATTGGAAACAAGCGTGATGTATGATTTTTTCGTCATGCAAACTATATATTCTTATAGTCATGCAATGACTCCCAGAAAATCCTTATAGACACAGAAAGGCGGGATGTATATGCTAAAAGTCGGTGTACTGGGCGCGGGGACAATGGGTTCCATCCACGCCCAATTCCTGGCCCAAATACCTGAGGTTCAACTGATAGGGATCACCGCCCTCCCCGCCAGCGAGGCAGATCCGCTGGCCAGCGCCCTCGGGATCCAAAGATACGACTCGGCCGAGGATCTGCTGGCCGATCCCAAGATCGACGCGGTGGTGATCGCCACACCTACCCCCACCCATGTGCCCCTGATCACGGCGGCAGCCCAGGCGGGGAAGCACGTCTTCTGCGAAAAGCCGCTGGCCCGCTATCTCGAGGATGGGCAACGGGCTATAGAATCATGCGAGAAGGCTGGCGTGGCACTGATGATCGGCCATGTCGTGCGATTCTTCCCCGACTACGAGCGTATCAAGGAGGCGATCGACCAGGGCGCTATTGGCAAGCCCGCCATACTGCGCTTTAGCCGGGTCGGCCCCTTCCCGCGGACGGGAGTGAAGAACTGGTATGCCGACCCGGAGGCCAGCGGCGGCGTCATCCTCGACCTCATGCTACACGATATTGACACGCTGCGCTGGTACTGTGGGGACATCCTGCGCGTCTACGCGCATAGCCTGACAGGTCGCACGCAGATGGAGCGCGACTACGCCCTGGTGACCATGCGGATGGCCTCCGGCGCGATCGCTCATCTGGAGGCCTCATGGTCCCACCCAGGTGGGTTCCGCACCAGCGTGGAGATCGCAGGGGACGGCGGGCTGCTACGGGCGGATAGCCGGGAAAGCGCCCCCATCCAGATCGAGCGCTGGGTCACGGAGGGAGGACGCGGCGGCGTGGCGCTTCCCGAAAGCCCGCTGGCCGAAAGCCCATACCTGATCGAGCTCCGCCACTGGGTCGACCATATCCTCCACGGCACCCCGTTACGGGTAACCCCGGAGGATGCACTGAAGGCGCTGGAAGCGGGCCTGGCTGCCATGCAGTCGGCCAAGACAGGTCAGGTCGTTTCACTAGCCCGGGGAGGTGTGGCATGAAAATCGCCATACTCAGCTTCGCTCATATGCACGCACACAGCTATGCACACAGTCTACTCCAATTACCCGACGCGGAACTGGCCGCCGTGTGGGATGAGGATGCCGAGCGGGGACAGGCGATGGCTCAACAATTCTCCGCCCGCTTCGTCCCCGACCTGGACGCCCTGCTAAAGGAGGAGGACATAGCTGGCGTCATCGTCACCGCGGCCAACGCGGACCACAGAGACCTGGTTATCTCGGCAGCCCAGGCGGGCAAGCACATCCTGTGCGAGAAGCCCATCGCGACCACCATCGCCGATGCCCAGGCCATGATCGACGCGGCGGATGCGGCCGGAGTCAAGCTGATGACCGCCTTCCCGGTGCGGTACAGCCCCCCCACGCGACGCGTGTACGAGCGCGTTCGCGCGGGTGAGATCGGCCAAGTGCTCGGCGCCAAATGCACGAATCATGGCAGTATGCCGGGCGGCTGGTTCACGGACAAGGAGAAGGCCGGCGGGGGCGCCGTCATGGATCACACCGTACACGTAGCCGACCTGCTACGCTGGATGCTGGAAGACGAGGTCGTCGAGGTGTACGCCGAGATCGGCAACCTCATCTACCCGGATATCCACATCGACGACTGCGGCCTGCTGTCCATGCGCTTTGCGTCAGGCGTCTTCGCCACACTGGACACCTCCTGGTCGCGGCCGCCCATCTTCCCCACCTGGGGCGACGTGACGATGGAGATCGTGGGTCAGGATGGTGTGCTGATCCTGGACGCCTTCCGCCAAAACGTAGAAGTCTACAGCCAGACACAGAATCGCATCTATTGGGCACACTGGGGTAGCAACATGGACCTGGGGATGATCGCCGACTTCGTTCGCATCATCCGGGAGGACGCCCCGGTACCCATTACCGGGTATGATGGGCTGAAGGCGATGGAGATCGCTCTAGCCGCCTACCGCTCGGCCGAGGAGGGGAAACCGGTCTCGTTGCCACTGACATAGGGAAATACGAGCCCGTCGTAACAGCCAGAGCCTCTTGCTCGGCATCCGAGCAGGAGGCTCGTGTCCCAGGTAGGGTATTCGCGACGGCGCCAGAGCTGAGGGCTACGCTCTCCGCTCAGACCAGCCCGGCGAAGACCGCCACTGTATGGGCGTACTCAGCCGGGCGGCCGATATCGAAGGAGTGCCCGTCCACCTCGTAAGCCCACAGCGGCTCATCCTTGAGCATGAGCTGCAATGCGGAGGTCAGCTGGATCTCGCCGCGCTCGCGCAGGTCGTGATCGATCAGGTACTCCAGATGGTCGAAGATGGAGGAGGTCAGGGCATACTGGCCATAAACACCCAAGTACCACCCATCGGGGAGACCGCGAGTGCGCAGATGCTCCCAGGCGTAGTCGGCCGCGGGCTTCTCAGCGATGTTGCTTAACCGATAAAGGCGAGAGATCTGGCTATCCTGCTCGCCCGCCATCACGCCGATGGCGTAAATCGCGTTCTCCGGGACGCGCTGGGTAGCCAGGATCGACTGGCCGGTATGCTCAAAAGCATCAACCACCTGCTGAGCACAGGTGCGAGGCGTCGCACTCCGGTAGAGATGATCGCCGAGGAGAAGTAAGAACGGCTCGTCGTGCACGAAAGACCGGGCACAGTAGACGGCATGGCCAAACCCCTCCTGCGCTTCCTGAGTGACGAAACGCAGCCGGCGGGAGATCTCCAGTAAATGCTCGGTCTGCTCAATTGCCTGAGGCAAGCGGCTGAGGCGCCCGTTTAATTCCTCTGATAGAGGACGGCTAAAATAAGAGCGGAAGACCTCTTCATCGCCAGGGCGAACGATCAGGCACACCTCTTCGACCCCCGTGCTGAGGGCTTCCTCGATAATGTGCTGGATAACGGGCTTGGCAACGCCGTCGGGGCCGACAACGGGGAACAGCTCCTTCTTGACAGCTCGGGTGGCTGGGTAGAGACGAGTCCCCATCCCCGCGGCGGGGATGACAGCTTTGCGAATAGGCGACACGGTTCTACTCCTTATGACAAGAGCGTTTTATGATCCAGCCGTCTTCGGCATTATAACGTAGCCAGTGGAGGAAGGTCAATCGTGACAGAGCAGATGGATATTACCTGGATACCTGAACCCAAGTCCATCCGGTGGCTCAAGGGGAGATTCACCTGGGATGGGATCGAGGCCCTGGTCCTCTCCCAAAACGGCGACGACCGGCTCAGACGATGGGCTGAATCCCTGAGGGATGAAATCGCGCAACGTACAGGCCACCACCTCGCCATCAGAATGGTGCCAGCTATGGAGCCGGGCGTGTGGCTGGCCGCTACAGCAGACGGGGACGCCATCTCGCTCCACTTCGAACTACCGGAATCGCCCGAAGGCTATGTCCTACAGATCACACCGGGCACGCTCGTCGTCGCCGCTCGCCGTCCCCCGGGACTCTACTACGGGCTGCAAACGCTACGCCAGATCATCGACACCGTCACCGCAGCCGGGGAGACCACCCTGCCTGCCGTGCAGATCACGGACTGGCCGGACTTGGCCCTGCGCGGCATCCACCTGGACCTGAAGGGAGGCATGGCGCCGTTCTCCTACTGGCGTGAGGTGATCACTACATTGGCCCACTACAAGATCAACGCCGTGTTGATCGAGTACGAGGATAAGTTCCCCTACACCAGCCACCCCGACATCGTTGGCCCCGGAGCGCTCACGCGCGATGAGATCGCACAGCTAGTGGAGCTGGCGCGGGAGCACTGTGTCGAGATCATTCCGCTGGTACAATGCCTGGGACACGTCCAGTACGTGCTCCGCCACGAGCGCTACGCACACCTGCGAGAAGCCGGGGACCTATCCCAATACTGCCCGCTGGAGCCCGGCGCGGCAGAGCTGTTCCGAGAGATGGCGGACGAGGTCATCGCAGCTCATCCGCACAGCCGCTACTTCCACCTGGGTGCCGACGAGACCTGGGTACTCGGCAAATGCCCGCGCTGCCGGGAATTCGTCGAGCGAGAGGGGAAGCTGGCCCTCTACATGAGCTACGTGGTCCCGGCGATCGAGTACGTGCGCTCCCGCGGCAAGACGCCGATCATCTGGGACGACATGATCTGGCGCACGCCGCAGCCGGACAAGGTGGATCAAATACCCCCGGACACGGTGATGTGCGACTGGTTCTACCACATCACGGAGCCGAAAGTACCCTACTTCCTGTGGGGGGATGAGACGGACATGAGCCGACGGTGGATCTCCCGCCGATGGAAGGAGATCGATCCGACCGTATTCTCACCTCGCGCCCGACCGCTGGAGGAGTTGCCGGAAGCCGGCCAGGCATTCGCCCGCAAATACTGGGATCGCGGCGACTGGCCACTGATGGGCGACTCGTTGCCTTACGTCAATTTCTTCAAGGAACTAGGGCGGCCAGTCATAGGCGCCTCCGCGGCTAAGGGAGCGGATGGCTTCGCGGCCTTCTGCCCGAATTTCGACCTGCGCTATCGCAACGTCACCTTCTGGGGCAAGGCAGCCGCTGAGAAAGGGATTGAAGGCGTCATCAGCACAGCCTGGGCGCGCTACTCCACCCTCACCGTGCCCTGCGAGCCGTTCGAGATGGGATGGTATACCTACCTGGCCTCGGCCGAAGCGTATTGGAACGGCGGATCCACACAACGCGTCACCTTCGACGCCGCATTCGACCGCCAGTTCATCGGGGCGAGCGGCGTATCCCAGGCGATCCGACATCTCGACCGGGGCCGAAGCGATCCCAGGGGGAACGGGCTGACGCTGGCACGAGAGCTTCTGTCCAATGCGGAGACACAAGCCAGTGAGGCAGGCAAACGGTACATCGCCCATTTGCGGCTAGCCGTGGAACTGGCCGAGCTGCACGCCCGGGCGAAAGACATGCTGGGGATGATCATCCCGTCAGCCGGGCGCGTCGCCCGGGGCGAGCCCACGCGCGAGGCGGAACGAGCAGCGCAGTACATCGAGGGAGTGCTGGCAAACTTCGATAGCTGGCAACAGACGGCGGAAGAAGTCCTCACGCAGACACTCCTCCCCGCCGACGCGGCCGAGGTTATCGAGGCCCAAACGTTCGGCTGGAAGGAGATCCTGGCAGGCTGGAATGCGTCATCATGACGCCCAACAAACCATAATCGCGACGAGGAAACCATGACAGACAAGAAAGTTCGAGTCGGCGTTGTGGGAGCAGGTTTCGTCACGGCCAGGGGACATATCCCGGCCTACAAGCGGCTGCCCAACGTCTCCGTGGAGGCGATCTGCGACATCAACGTGGAACGAGCGAAGGCTGTGGCGGAGGAGTTCGGTATTCCTCACGTCTTCGCTGACTTCGAGGAGATGTTGGAGCAGGTGGACCTGGACCTCGTAAGCATCGGCACGCCCAATCGATTCCATGCCCCGCAGACTATAGCGGCGTTGGAGAAGGGCTGCCACGTCCTGTGCGAGAAGCCGATGGCGCTCACCGTGGAGGAAGCCCAGGCGATGGCGGAAACCGCCCGACGCGTGGGGCGAAAGCTCACGCTGGGGTTGCACCATCGCTATCGACCGGAAGCGGTGGTGCTAAAGCCGATATGCGAGGCAGGCGAGCTCGGCGAGATCTACTACGCACGGGCCTCCCTGATGCGCCGGGCGGGCATCCCCGGCTACGGCAGCCACTTCACCAACAAGGAGCTGGCCGGCGGCGGCGCGCTGTACGACATCGGCGTGCACATCCTGGACCTGACGCTGTACCTCATGGGATATCCGGAGCCCATATCGGTGAGCGGGAAGACGTTCTCCATCTTCGGCCCACAACGTAAGAAATTGGGCCGCTGGGGAGCGGACATCCACCCTGGCCCGGCTCGCTTCGACGTGGACGACCTGGCTACCGCCATCGTGAAGTTCGACAATGGCGCGGTGCTCCACCTGGAGGCGGCCTGGGCATTTCACGGCCGCAGCGAACAGCGGGTGCAGCTTGCAGGCCAAGAGGGCGGCGCCGAGATATACCCGGCGATGTTCGGCTCCGACCAGCCACTCCGCGTGTACAAGGACTGGGGAGACAGCGCCGTCGACATCACGCCGGAGCTGCCCCAATTCTCCGTCAGACAGCAGGCCCGTCATATTGAGAACTTCGTCAACCACCTGGATGATCCAGAACCCCCATCGGCATTAGCCACTCCAGAGGAAGGCGTGATCCTTACGCGCATACTCACTGGCATATACCGCTCCGCCGAGGCCGGCGAGGAAGTCACCGTCTAACCGGTCGCGGCAGCCCCCCACACGAGCGCCGGTAGAGGTCCAAAGTTCCCCTCTGCTGGCGCTCCAGAGGCCCTTCCGAATAAGGGCGCCCGTCCGACCGTTTACTTTATAAAAAGGGGTAGTATTCAGCCTCTTCAACGACAGAACACAGATGACGCTGATACACGCTGATCTCCGCCGATCTTTTTAATCATTGGCGTTTATCAGCGGATGATCTGCGAAATCAGCGTTCTATTTGCCAAAGGCTGAGCAGTTAAAGGAACACCGCTTGATGGATAACCGGGGGTCTAAATAAGACGCTATATGCGGAACAACAGGAGGAGGCACCATGAAGGGCATACTCTCCTTCTTCTTCATCCTGCTCACCATGCCCTTGGGACACGCGCTGATGATCGTGATCGAGCGCTATTGGCCTGCCTACATGGTATGGTGCGCGGCCGCCATCGCGCTGGTCGGCATAGCGATGGTCGTGGCTACGCGCTGGGTGGCCCAAGAGGGATGGCAATCGCTGCTGGGGGCGCTTGGCGGCCTGCTGGTCTGGACGGGAGCCGTGGAGTATAGCTTTGTGTTCGCGGCTCATCGGTTTCATATTCCAGATTTTCCGCAGGCGGGCGGGGAATACATGCTGATGGAATATTCGTGGGGACTGCTGATCCCAGTAGCTCTCTACGTCCTGTTCCTGGAAAGCGTGCGATGCAATCCCATCGTCTGGCTGAGACGCAAACTCAAGCTGATGCGCGGGCCCGTAGCGTCCGGCCGGATCTACAACTACGGCCCTCACACAGCCTTCGAGATGGCTGGCGTGCTCTGGGTCTGCTACGTCGCCATGCTCGTCGCCTATGACATCGGCGTGCGTTCCTGGGTATCCTACTTACTGTTCATCCTGTCCGTCGGCGGCGGGATCTATATGCTCTACCAGCTATACCAGAAGAAGGCGTGGGGGCCGGCCATCCGCTATGCCATCCCAACCGTAGTCATCGTCTGGATAGCCG
>JAGHDS010000288.1 GCA_021159845.1 Anaerolineae bacterium | reverse complement strand
GGCTCACCCCCTACGTGCTGCTGAACTACACAGGCAAGGCCCGCGATGTGGCCATCATGGCCCACGAGCTGGGGCACGCGATCCACTCCTCACTGGCCGGGCACCACTCCGTGCTCACCTTTCACCCCTCACTGCCGCTGGCGGAGACAGCCTCCGTCTTCGGCGAGATGCTGCTGACTGATCGACTGTTGCAGGAGGAGAAGGATGCGGCCGTGCGCCGGGACCTTCTGGCCGCCGCGCTGGACGATGCCTATGCCACCGTGATGCGACAGGCTTATTTTGCCCTGTTCGAGCGAGAGGCTCACGACCTCGTCGGCCAGGGCCGGACGACCGATGAGCTTTGCGAGCGCTACCTGGACAACTTGCGCGAGCAGTTCGGCGATGCGGTGGAGATCAGCGACGAGTTCCGCTGGGAGTGGGTTTCCATCCCGCACATCTACCACACGCCGTTCTACGTCTATGCCTACAGCTTCGGCCAGTTGCTGGTGCTCGCCCTATACCAGCGATACAAAGAGGAGGGGGATGCTTTCAAACCCGCCTACATTAAGATCCTCTCCTATGGAGGATCGGAGAGCCCACAGCGCGTTCTGAGCGAGGCCGGGATCGACATCACGTCATCGGCCTTCTGGCAGGGCGGCTTCGATGTCATCTCCAGCATGATCGACGAGCTGGAGGCTATGGAGGAGTAAGGGCATCACAACACGTCGTTCGGATATCGTTTCCGTCTGTTCGAGTGTAACCACACGAGGAGGCTTTCATGCAGATCTCTTTCGTCAGCGCCAGCTATGTGTGCGACGCCATCGGCTACCCGGGCGTCGAGTTCGACTGGGGCGAGGCGGAGCGCGTCACCACCGAGCGCGCTACCCCCCAGGTGTTCGCGGAGCTGCTGGACCGGCTGGGGCCGGCCCGACTGGATGCCGTCGAGGTGTGGAAAGCCCATGCCGGGCCGTGGACCTGGAAGCTGGCCGACTTCGTGGCACTGCGCCAGATCATCGAGCGACGGGGCCTGAGCGTTGTCTCCTTCGCCAGCGGACTGGGCGACGCCCGGGAGAACCCCGACCGTGTGGAGGTGACGTTCCAGGCAGCCCGGGTGTTGGGCGCCTCGGTTATCGCCGACTGGGCGAGCCGGGACATGGTCGCCAATGTGTATCCTTTCTGCGAGAAGTACGGGATAAAGATCGGCGTGGAGAACCATCCCGAGAAGACGGCCGAGGAGCTGCTGGAGACCATCCGCGGCTACGAGGATTGGGTCGGCGTTGCTATGGATACAGGGAACTTCGCCGCGGCCGGCGGTGACCCGGTGAAGGCCATCTACGCCCTGAAGGGGCACATCGTCCACGTGCACTTCAAGGACATCCTGCCCGGGGGCGGCCACCGCTGCTGCGCGCTGGGCAAGGGCGTGGTCGATGTCAAAGGCGCCGTGAAGGCGCTGAAGGACATCGGATACGACGGCCCGCTGAGCATTGAGATCGAGACGGGCGATCACGATCCCACGGAGGAGATCATCGAGAGCGCGGAGACGCTGCGGGCACTGTGGTGAGAGAGACGCGGAGAGGCCAGGGCACTGTGATCACCCTGGCCTCTCCGTCCATTAGCGATGACTGAGAGTAGATCTCATAGCTCGGCCAAGTCCTATCACCGCCCGCCGGGTAGCACGATGTCCTCCTCCCAGAAAGCGTAACCGCGGATATAAGCCTTGGGTGCATCATCGACGATGTAATTGACGACGTAGATCTCGCCATCCGGGAATTGCACCCAGCCCGAATAGCCGGTATCCGACACAGGACTGCGATCATAATCAATAGGCATGATCCGGGTATGCGCCTCATCCCGGCTCCGAGCCAGGCATGATTCTACATCGGTGAGCGCGGCGAAGAGATTCTGCGTCCACCAGCCCAGCCACCCCTGGCCGCCCTGCATGAAGCGGTGGGTGACAAGCACGTGGCCGCTCTGAAGCATCCCGGCGATGGGCCGATGGCATCCGGGCATCGGCATCCTATAGGGACCTTCCCACGTAATACCGCCGTCCAGGCTGATCGCCTTAAAGGCATCCAGTCCTTGTCCCGAGTTCTCCCGCAAGAAACAGACCAGCTCACCACCGGGCAGCTCCAGCACACTTCCCTCACAGAGCTTCAACCCGGACTCCGCAGCGATTGTGTACGGCCCCAACCATGTATGCCCCCCATCATCGGAGAGCCAGCAGCGTTCCGCCCACAGCGGGCCCTCATCCGTTCGCAACACAGTATGTGCGGCAAGGATCCAGCGGCCAGCATAAGGGCCATGTCTCAGCTCGATAAGCCGGTCAGGCACTATGCCATGCACCGGCGTGGGATGTGGACCCTCCCATGTCTCCCCCTCGTCTTCGCTGAACCATAGCCAGTTGCTCTGCTCGCCGTCCATGTGACCCTCTCCGCGGCCGACGATACGGCTCACGACCGCGGCCAGCCGGCCGTCGCTCAATGTCGCGATGCTGGCACAGTCCCAGTAGGGGGCACGCGTCGGATCCCCACGCAGCGGCCTGGTCAATGGACGCTTGGGTGCCCACGTGCGCCCGCGATCATCGGACGTAGTCACCATGACGCGGGTATAGCTACGATCGGCGTGATGGGTACATTCGCTGAAGACGCATACCAACCGCCCGGATGCGGTTAACGCAACCTCCGGGAACGCCTCGTAGATACGATCATCCCGGCTGACGATGAATTTCTGGATCATAGAGCCTCCACCTGCCAACCATCCTCAGGACCCCCGCGCCCGCCTTCTCCTCCAGGATATCCTCGGCGCGTCGCACCACAGCCTGGGGCAGCCCCGCCAACTGGGCAACGTGCACGCCGTACGGGCAATCAAGGTGAGTGACCCCATAGTGATCTTCGAGTCACAGTTGCTCATCTAGCCGTTCCGGGTGTGCCTTGAGCCATCTTCGGTAGGCTGAAGCCAGACGCTCAACGTCGGTCAACCGGAGGGCGCAGATCTCGTATAGCTCCTCTGGACTCACTTCGTGGTAAAAGTGAACCATCCGATTCCGATACCCGGCCAGAGTGCGTAAGAGATCCGCCTCCTGCGGTGTAAGGACCTCGTGTCGTGCCAGCTCCGTAGCGATTTCTTTGTACTCACTGACGCCTACGCCGAAACCTTTGGCTTGGATATGGCGCCCCAGGTCGAGTAAAGCCTCCAGAGCCCGACGCAAGCAGGACTCTGCTGTCCATACGTTGCGTCGATCGGAGAAGAACGTCTCCCTATCCTCGAGCG
>JAGHDS010000186.1 GCA_021159845.1 Anaerolineae bacterium | reverse complement strand
GCAATAACCCGGGCGCGACTTATCAGCTCATTCAAATCCTTCAAGGCGGTCTCGGTGGCACTCAACCAATCATTACTCAGATTCAACCCGCGCAAAGTTCCCCGCAACGCCCGTAAGTACGAGCGCACCCCTAACGCCCGCTCCGTGCCGGACGGATCATCCTCCGGCTGCCGGATTCGCTTCCCAGAGGCCACCTCCGCCTGGATGCGCTGCAGCCTCTCCAAATGCTCCGTGATGTTCCGCCCTGCCTCCTCAATGAGGCGTCTTTGGGTCACGCGCATGTCCACACCTCACTACCGCCCAACGATTCCCGTCCCATGAATGAGCTGATCTAACATCTCATCTACAGCAGTGATCACCCGAGCCGCTGCCTCGTAGGCCCGCTGCGAGCCGATCAGCTTAACGGCCTCCTCATCCAGGGAAACGCCCGACAAGGCATCGCGCCGCTCCTTCAAATGATCCAACAAGAGCGCCTGGTTGCGGCTCGCAGCCTCGGATTGCTGCACTCCCATGCCCACCAGGGCGATCATGGTGTTATAGAACCCCCCGAGTGTCGTCCCCCCGGAGATCAGCAGACGATTGGCTAACTGGGCGATATCCAGGGCCCGACTTCCATCCCCAGGCGCATCTGGAGCCGAAGCCGCAGCGATATTACCCAAATCATCCAGGATGGAAGGAGCTACCGCGATATCGCTGGCACCAGAGCCGGTGAAGAACTCCAGGCCAGTAGCATTATTCAGGCCATATCCGGTCCGATGCACCGCGTTGACCGCGTCAATGAGCGCACCGGCCAACTCGTGCAAACTACCAATGTAGGACGATACCCTATTATCTCGCGCTTCGAGCAGCCCGGCGAGCTCTCCACCCAACACACGAACCGTCGTGCCATCCTCGGCCCAACGCGGCACAACAGCTTCCCCATTGCTCGGATCAGGTGCGACTTCGATCTGGCTCACGCCCTGCTCACTGACCAGCAAATGTCCCCCTACACTGACCGTGATCCCCCCATTCTCCCTGACGAAACTAGAAACCTTCACCATGCGCCCAAGCTCGCCCAAAAGCTGATCCCTCTGGTCAAGCAGATCATTAGGGGGGCTTCCAGTCGCCATTCCTCGCTGGATCTGACGATCCACGTCAGCAATACGAGAGGCGAGATCGTTCACCTGGCGGACAACGTCCTGGATCCGCCGTGTAAGCTCCCTTTGCAGCCCCAACAGATCCCGATACCTCTGCTGCATCAGCGAGGCCAACTGCCTCGCCGACTCTCGCACCTGAGACCTCAAAGCCACGTTCGTCGGATCCGTCCCCAATTCCTTCCAGCTCGCCCAAAAATGGTCGAGGATCGCGCCCAGCCCTTCCTCGGACGGCTCGTGGAAAAGAGCCTGGACCCGACGCAAGGTATCGCTCAAAACTTCCCAGCGCGCTTCCTCACCGGATTCCCGGCGGATCTGCTCCGAGAGGAACGACGAGGCATACCGTTGAATGCCCGCAACGTCCACCCCAGCGCCCTGATATCCTCGCCCCGTCCGTCCCTCTGAGGATAACCATTGGGGGGTAAGCACAACCTCCTGGCGCGAATAATGCTCAGTGTTCACATTGGCGACATTGTGACTGATGGTTTCCAACGAGCGCTGATGCGCCCGGAGGGCACTGAGTCCGATCTGGAGACCAAAGAAAGAGGACATCGTCGCGATCCCCCTCAATGTGTTACCACAATTTTTATTACGCCTGGCGTTCTACTAGCCGACCACTTCCTGGATCACGATTGCGCTGAGCGGCCGGCCCATACACCGTTCCGCGCATCTCATCGCGCGTAACTCGTTGCCAGATAGCCCGCCGCAACTCCAGCTCAGCGCTCACAAGCGCCTTATTGCACTGATTCACCAACGACAACTCCATCAACTGACCCACCACGGCCTGCACCAAACGCAACAACTGGTCGGCTGTGGACGGCTCGACGCGGCTTGCCACGTCCGTCACGGTAACAGTCGGGAAAGCCATCTTATGCCGATCCGCCCACGCCATTAAAATCGCTCTGCGGGCTAGCTCGGCGCGGTGGAAGGAGGACAACGTCTTGAGTTGCTGGCGGCTAGCCTCGGCGACCCTCTCCGGGTCCATGGCCAAAAGGGCCCTCTGCGCCTCCTGAGCCCAGGATAATAGGGAGGCACAGGCCTCTGCCTCCTCCTTCAACACCTTCAATAGTTGGTTCTCTAAGTCAGCCTCTGACAAGGTTCCATACGCGGCCATGCCGTCCTACCCCGCCTTCTCAGTAACCGACTCACTCCCGAGCAATCGATCCACCAGAGCATCCAATGGGATCTCATAGGTCCCCTCGGCGATCTTCTGCTTCAGTGCGGCCACTTTCTCCGGCCGCACCGCCGGTGCGGCCGTGGCGGCGGCTTTAGCCTTCTGCACCACACGCGCATCCGCTGAAAGAGAGACCTCGTCGCGCGTAGATGCCTCAGGCCCATGCACGCTCCTCGCAGGACGTCGTTCCACTTGAGCGATCTGCAAATGGTAGGTTCGCGAGATCTCAGGTGGAAGCTTATCCGAGATATTCACTGTATCACCTCTCCATCCCTAAGGTCATCCAGATAAAATCCAGCCTAATATATCTATCGGCAGAAGATCGCCCTTTGTTCAGTCAAAGTTAGGAAGTCCCAGCCTCACCGCGTTGGCAACTCCACCGCCAGCTCATGCATCCGGTCAGCCATCTGCAACATCCGCAAGGCCAATCCATACGCACGCTGTGCGACCACCAGGGACATCATCTCCGTAGTCAAATCCACGTTGGACATCTCGAGAGCTTGGGAGACGATCTCCGCATACCCCGGGGAACCGGCCTGGGCTACCTGAGCGGGGCCCGAGGCCGCCGTCGCCACATACCGGTCCGCCCCTATAGAGCGCAGTCCCTCGGGATTCGGGAAACGGGCCAACTGAATCACGCCCACCTGCTGGACCTGGCCGTTGATCCGTGCTAACACCGTGCCGTCGCGATCTACGTAAACATCCTGCGCCCCAGCAGGCACGGTAATCTGCGGCAACACTGGCATCCCGTCGGACGTCACCAACCGTCCCTCCTCGTCCAGGCGGAAGGTGCCATCGCGGGTGTATGCGATACCGCCCCCCTCCCGTTGAACCTGGAAGAAGCCAGGGCCATCCAACGCCAGGTCCCAGGTGCGCCCAGTCGGCTCAATGGGGCCCTGCTGGACAACGCGCCGGGTAGCCACCAGGTAGGTCCCGCCGGGGAGCCACCCTTCAGACTCCCCCTCAGGAGACGGCAGGGCGACATCCTCCATCACCGCCCGGAAGCGCTTGTAGCCCACCGTCTCCAGGTTAGCCACGTTATTGCTAATGACATCCAGCTCCTGTTCACGAGCATGCAGTCCTGTATACGCGATCTGAAAGAGCGAACCCACTGTCACACCCATCGCGCCCATATCTCACCCCACTTGTCACCAACTCCCTGTTCAGACACGGCCCAGATCAAGCACGCGAGCGACCGTGTCATCTTGCATCTTAAACACTCGCTGACTCGTCTCATACGTCTTCAAAGCTGTCATCGAGGTAATCAACGTAGCCGTGATATCTACGTTAGACCGCTCCAGATATCCCTGGTACACGACCACCTGTCCTACGGGTACCGGCTCCGGGTTCTGCCCAATGAACAGGCCCTTCCCCACACGCTGCAAAGCCTCAGGGCCTGCGAAACGAACCAGGGCCAGTCGGGCCACGCGTGTATTACCCGCCCAGATGACTCCATCACGGTCCACGGTAATGTCACCATCAGGGAGCTGAATAGGCCCCCCATCCCCTAGCACCCGGTAACCATGCTCGGTCACGAGGTAACCTGCCGCGTCCCGGCCGAAACTGCCATCGCGCGTGAACCGGTTGCCCTCAGGCGCCTGAACCGTGAAAAATGCATCCCCGCTGATAGCCAGGGACAAGGGATTATCATCCGGTTCCAAAGGCCCCTGGGACAAGTCCAGATGGTGCTCCCCTTGATAGACCCCAAAACCAAGGGCTCCAATCGTAGCTCCTGTCCCATTCCCCCCGTCCACCCGCTCAATCTGGGCATCCACGCCAGGTACCAGGACGGGCACCTCCTGCTTAAAGGCAGGCGTATTGATGTTAGCCAGGTTGTTCGATAACATCGCCTGGAGCTCCAACATCCTCTCCATGCCCGTCGCTACAGCATATATTCCCCGATTCATTGGGTCACCTCCCGACGCCAATACCATGCTATGGCGGATAGGGCGACGACCAACGCCACAGCTCCTACCCAGAGCATAATCCTCCCATAAGACGGGTGAGCACCGCCAGTCACCGGCAGGACATCCGGCCTGGCCGCCCCGCCACCTACCTGGCTCAGCGCTTCCGGCGCAACCTTCGTATTCGGGAAGCGCCCCACAAGCGACCACTTCGCGCTCGGCCCCGGGTCCGCGTCCGGTGTCGGCTCCACCGTGATAATCAACTGCCGATATTCAGTGTACGGTAGATCATCCAGCAGAACATGGAGTTTGCCCACCCCCTGCTCATCGCAGTTAAACGTCCCCACCGAGACCAACGCCCCAGTATCCGAGCGCTC
>JAGHDS010000351.1 GCA_021159845.1 Anaerolineae bacterium | reverse complement strand
TAGATAGTGGTGCCCACGGCGATGACGAAATCGTCGTAGCCGTCATCGTCCACGTCTCCCACGCCCGTGAAGCGCGCGTTGGCGCTTCCCACGTCAATCGCCGCAGCCGCCTGGCGATCGACGTAGAAGGTGCTGGAGCGGATATCCGCCTGGCCTAGAAGCAGATAAACGGTGCTCCCGGAGGCGACGAGCATGTCCGCGATGCCATCCATGTTCACGTCTCCCGCTGGAGCCACGGCCGCCCCCATGTCACCGCCGTCGTAGCGTTGCAGCTCGTACCAGTGGGGTGGGTTGGGGCCGTCCAGGGTGATGTAGTGCCCCTGAGAGGTGGGGAACCCCATCACCAAGAACGCCCGCTTGTGGTTAGGGTCTCCGATGATCAAGTCGTCATAACCATCACCGTTCACGTCGCCCAGAGGAGCGAGAACCTGTCCCAGATGTGCGTTATTTGCGCCGATGAGCACAGTACGGCTGTTATAGAGATTCTCCATATCCACAGGCGCGGGCCAGTTCCCCGCCCGGCCGTACACGACCACCACACGTCCTTTGCCTCCCTCAGCCGCGGGCAAACCCAACACCGCATCCGCCAGGCGATCATTGTTGAAATCACCTAACCAGGCCAAGGTGACGCCCTCATCGTTATCCCACACGGTGGGTAAGCCCAGCCAGATGGTGGCATCGTTCAGGCTATGGAGCTTGCCCACGAGCTCTTTGGGGTGTGGAGGCTTGGGCGCGTGGCCCGCGTCGTTGGACACGCCATATAGGGTGTGTGGATGACCTGCAAGCACATGGGGCGGATTGGTGACATAAATGCGATTGCTCAGCTCTGTGGTAGGTGGAAGCACGTCCACGATGAAAGAACGGGTCAGGATAGCCTCGTTGCCAGCGCGATCCAGAGCACGGACGCGAGCTACATGCCTGCCTGACGCACTCTTCGCGTCGGGCAGGGTCCACTGGGCAGTCCAGGACGCCTGTAATGGATGCCTCTTACTGGTCCAGACCTCATGCCAGGGCTTGCCATCCAGGCTGGCCTGGACAGCGACCAGGCCGCTCAGGTTGTCGGATGCAGAGCCCTGGAGGGTGACGGTAATGACAGATCCCGTCTCCCCGCGGAAGTAGGTGTCATCGGGGAAGGAAGTGCTCACTTGAGGAGCCGTGTTGTCCACGGTGACTTGAACTTCCGCGGGCGCGCTGGCGTTCCCTACGAAGTCGGTTGCGGTAGCATGGAGGGTATACACGCCATCCGCGGGCAGGTGCCAGGTGTACGCCCAGGGATTAACGGTATCCGTAATGTCAGCGGTCCCGCCTGGTAAAGTGAGGTGGACGCGGGTAACCCAAGTGGTATCGTCATGACTGGTACCTCCGATGACGTAATCGCTGATTCCTCCACCGATGACCGCGCCGTCCAGGGGGGCGAGAAAGTTCACGGAGGGCACATCGCTGTCCAGGACGGCCACCGCGTTCTGGCGGATGATCTTCCCCTCCAGATAGGGGAAGGAAACGATCACATCCCCACGGGCCGATGCCACGTTGGCCGCAGTGCCACGCACCGTGGTGTGTACGCTCTCATACACGTTCAGGGTATCACCACCACCGAAGTTCCACTGAAAGCCGTGACAACCGCTCGCGGCCTGCCGCGGAGGCTGGCGATCCCCCTGCATATCCCCGCCTTGCAAGCTGGTGATGAAATCGGGCAGGCAGAGGCGCAACGTGGTGGTGATCGCTTTGGGGCCGTTATTTTCCAGAGTGATGGTCAGAGTGATGGGATCACCGGGCTTGAGATAGGCGGATCGCGCGCCATCGGGTCCCTGACGCAGCGGGGAGACATCCAAGGTCAACTGAGGGAATGCGTTGTAGGCAAAAGGACTGGTCTCATAGTCCCGTTCGCTGTGATCGTTCAGCCTATCGCCGTCTGCATCAGCCAAAACGGGGATCGTGTACATCCGGTAGCTCTGCGTGCTCTCGGGCAGGCCGGAGACAGTCTGCATTCCCCCCACCCACTCGCTGGTGTCACCATCATGATCCATGTCCGTCACGTCCTGGTGGAACACCTCTACCCCATCGGGGAGGCCATCCCGGTCCGTGTCCGGGTCATTAGCCAGGGTACCCCAGTCCACTTCCAGGCTATCGATGAGTCCATCTCCATCCGTGTCTCGATTTAGAGGATCTGTCCCCATATCCTCCCGATGATCCACCTCAAACCGGTCTGATAGGCCATCTCCGTCCGTATCCCAGTTGTTGGGATCCGTTCCTAATACCGCTTCCTGCTCGTCGCTCAGCCCATCGCCATCCACATCGTGGTTGGATATCTGATCCCACGTCCACAAGCTGTCCAGACTCTTGGGCAATACATCAATGTAGAAGGATTGAGCTTCCCATCGGTCAGATTCGTCCAGGGCGTCAGGTAGGGTGAAGGACGTGTAATGTCCTTTACAGATGGCTCCCCACAGGCCGCACTCGTCATAAGCGACGGTGGCATCGAACTTGGGCTTGATCTGTAGCTTGATGTTGCGCCCGGGAGCGCTGAACGCGTACTTGGCCCACATATGGTTGCCTACGGACAGGGTGCCCTGCTTATCGTCGTTCTTGTAATACCCCGACGTGCCTGTGGAGGCCCATCCCTTCGTATTGCTGGCCCACAGGTACCCCTCGAACTTCGACGCCTCACGGTCGTCCTCCTCCGACTCATCGGTGTACGCTATGGATCCCTTGAAGTCTTGCTCAAAGAGGAAAGCATTATCCTCTATAGCACCTCGCTCTTCGTCCGCGAAGGATATCTTCTGCCCATACAGGTAGGGATCTTCCACGTAGGTCTCCCCGTGGGCGCTGTAGAACATGCGGGCCAGGATCAGAGCTGCAAAAGCGATGATGCTGAAACCCTCGCCCACGATGATGGAAGTGATCACCAGGATGATGAGGTCTAAAAGGTAAATGACCGCTGCGATGATGGCTGAAACAGGGTTCAGGGATGCAATGAGAAAGAGGATGCCGATAATAGTGTTCGCGATGGCCCAGGTTAGCGCGTATTTAATCGCGATGGGGTTGGAGAAATCGGTGGTCACACCGAACATCACCCAGGTGAAGACCATAGATACTGCCGTCGTCGCGATGCCCAGCTTGTGGGACAGGAGCCGATCCCACTTCATCCACCCGCCCAAGGCTTTGTATACCTCGGGGATGCTGTAAAGGGCGAAGGTGGTGGCCAGGAAGTCGCGGGCCAGGAGCACCCCTATGTTTGGCACTGGGGCGTTGGGAGAAGGAACCGCAAAACCTGTGATAAAGGTGATGTGCGAAGGCGGGATGTGGAATGCATCGACCAGGTCGCTGTGTGCTCGTCGGTATTCGTACTCTTGGGAGAACGTGGCACCTACGCGCATACCCCCGCCAGGTTTGGCCAGATCTGCCACCTCGAGCAGGTACGCTGCCAGGTTGTCGTAGGGCGGGTCGGGCTTGTACATGCGATCGTACAGGTCCTGGTCCAGGCCTGCAGGAGCGTCCTTCATTTGATCTTGGCCACCCGCCCGCACGACCCGATACTCCCCCAGGTTCCAGGAGGTATAGAACAGGGTGATGATTCCACGCAGATCACGGGTGGTGATCTCGGGATACTTATCGTGGAGAGCTTGAACCACAGGACGAAGCGAGTCCTCGGAGTAGCGGTCGAGCATGACCCGGATGAGCTCGACGCTATCCAGACTCTGCCATTCGTTGTCCCGATACGCGTAAGTGCCCAAACGCAGGTAACGGGCGGTTATGGACGGTATCCCGCCCAGGGAAACGCCGAAGGAAGGTTGGGAAAGTTTCCCGTGCCCCCAATCGTCCAGATTCCACGTACCCGAGGTGTCCTCGATAGCCACAAGAAGGGATGGATGGCTGTTATGGGAGTACCTGTGATGAGTCAGGAAATCGCTCTCGCGGCGGGCGAGGGCCACTAAAGCTTCGTCCCGATCCTGGTACGTGGCGGGACCGCTCACGTCCACAGCTCGTGGATCTGCTCCCCATGTGGCTTCGTCTGCGCAGTTATCCGTGCATGTGAAACGGCTGGCCAGATCCTCCAGCGTGCGATCGCGATAGCGCATAAAGGTAGCCCCCGCCCCCAGGGCTACGTTGAATAAATGGCGATCGTCATTCTCATACAGGGGCGTGCCGAAGATGGCGAACTTGTAAGATGTCTGGGTGGAAATACTCAAGCCGGTAAGAGTGTAGGTGTCCGTATAGGTAGCCAAAGCGGTCCATTGGTGCTGGCGTTCCCCTGTGTAGTTATCCACAGTGACCAGCCAGACCATCTCCGTTTTAAGCCAGCGGATATCGTCTATCTGGTCAGGGGCGTAAGGGACGCGCGCGGAGAAAGCCACGTTGGTACCATGATGCACGATGGGGGTCAGAGGTACATGCAGCTCGTAGTAGGTGTTGCCTTCCTCCTTGTACTGCCGTGAGGAGATGCGGTAACGCTCGGCCAGGGAGGTAGGAGGAGCCACATTGGCCTTGATCCTGAGCATGGGCACCAGGCGGATGTCGTTGGCGTTGTCGTCATATTCTCGAATCTGCCCCTGGGTATCCCGAGGCCAGTCTAGTGCAGGGATGGTGTAGCGTAAGTGGTTGGTATTCTGAGGACGCACTTGCACTTCGATGTACTCGAAGCCGTTAAACCCGCTGCCACGAGTCGATAACGTGAAAGATGAGATGTAGTCGGTGTAGGCATAGGGGGAGAGATCTATTTTATCAGGGACTCCGTCGCCATCGTTGTCATCATCCCAGGGGTTGGGAATGCCATCGTTGTCCACGTCCCACTCAGGGGCGGTACCATAGGGCTTAGGCCACTCGTAGAGATCGTTCAAGCCATCATTATTCGTGTCAGGCGAGATGGGATCGCCATACCACATATGCCCGCTGCCCGCAGGCCACTCGATGCCATCCAACTCCACCTTATCGGGGATGCGATCGTAGTCGGTATCTGAGCGGTAGGGGTCGGTACCCAGACAGTTCTCATCGCGATCGCTGATGCCGTCGCCGTCGGTGTCAGTA
>JAGHDS010000343.1 GCA_021159845.1 Anaerolineae bacterium | reverse complement strand
TATTGTCGGCATCCACGAGGTGCTGGCGCGCCAGGGGCTGATGGCCGGACGTTGGACACTGGACCCCGACGAGGACCTTTCACCTGGCCAGAAGGAGGAGATCGATCGCGTCTATGCGGCCTACCCGCACCTGAACGACGATGCGTTCGTGGCCGAGCATCTGGACGAGTGGCTGGATTGAGGGGGGACGAAAGACGGAGGACGAAAGACGAACGACTGATGGGGGCTTTCGTCTGTCATCGTTCGTCCTTCGTCGCATGAAGGAGTGAGATATGGCAAACTATGTCAAGATCAGCACCATCGGCGCGAGGCCGGTGGCGGGCAACCCAGGGACAGGGCAGGCGGCTGTGGATCGGATGATCGAGCACTGGCGGGAGGAGTTCGCACAGGTCCTCCCCGACCGGCCCGATCTGATCCTGGTGCCCGAGTGTTGCGATCGCTATCCCGAGCATTCCGTCGAGGAGCGCCTGGCCTACTATCGCTATCGGGGGGATCAGATCGCCGACTTCTTCGCCAGCGTGGCCAGGGAGAACCGCTGCTACGTCGCCTACCCGGCCGTGCGGGAGGTGCCCGACGGCACCTGGCGTAACACCATCCAGCTCTTCGACCGGGATGGCGACTCTATGGGGTTTTACCACAAGAACTACCCGGTCATCACCGAGACACAGGAAGGAGGAATCCTGGCCGGGCGGGAGGCACGCGTGTTCGAGTGCGATTTCGGGCGCGTGGGAGCCGCCATCTGCTTCGACTTGAACTTCGATGATATCCGGCGGAGATACGCGGAGCTGCGGCCGGACGTCGTCCTGTTCGCCTCGATGTACCACGGCGGGCTGATGCAGAGCTATTGGGCCTATTCCATCCGAACTCATCTGGTGACCGCCGTCGCCGGGCTACCCAGCGGGGTGATCTCGCCGGTCGGCCATCTCATCGCCACATCCACTAACTACTTCGATTTCGTGACCGCGACGGTGAACCTGGACTGCGCCGTGGTGCATCTGGACTTCCACTGGGAGAAGCTCCGGGCGATGAAGGAGAAGTACGGTCCGAAGGTTTCCATCTTCGATCCCGGCCACCTGGGCGCGGTCCTGATCGCCGGCGAGAGCGAGGATTTCACGGTCGGCGATCTGATGCGCGAGTTCGAGATCGAGCCCCTCGACGATTACCTCGCGCGATCGATCGCCCATCGCAATGATCCACGGAATATGGAGCCCGCCCAGGAGCGTGCCTAAGAAGTGCTGAATAGAAGGACCATCACAAAACACCAAGCCCCAAGAGATACAAATGGGAAAGCTCTTTTCCCCCTTTCTTAGCGCCTCGGTGACTTCGTGGTGTGTTTCCCACAGGAGGACGGATGATCCGCCCATATCGGCCAGAGGATCTACCGATCATCATGGACATCGGCAATCGAGCCTGGCGTGAGATCTACCGGATGTTTCGCGCGACCTATGGCGATGAGCTGTTTGAGCTGCTGGTGCCGGATGAGCAAACGGAGAAGGGGAGACAGGTCCAGGCCCACTGTGAGAGACACCCGGAATGGGTGTTCGTCTGCGAGGAGGGAGGTCGCATCGTCGGGTTCGTGACGTTCTATCTGGATTATGAACGGAAGGTCGGGGAGATCGGCAACAACGCCGTGGACCCCGACTGTGGACTGAAGGGGATCGGCCAGCAAATGTACGCGGCGGTGCTGGATCACTTCCGCTCGCAGGGGATGCTATACGCCAAAGTAGTGACGGGGATGGATTACGCTCACGAGCCTGCCCGGCGGGCATATGAGAGGGCTGGTTTCAACATCCGCCATGAGGACGTCACATACTACATGAAACTGTGAGGTGGGGTACATGGATCCCTTGGAGCGTTTTCTCGCCGTGATGGAGTATCAACCCGTGGACCACGTGCCCAATTGGGAACTGGGCGTCTGGCCGCAGACGCGCCAGCGGTGGGAACGGGAGGGGCTAGATTCGACCCGGTTGCACTGGGATTGGTTCGCCGGGGAAGCCGCTTTAGGTATGGATCCCAAGGAGTTCATCTTCTTCCGCAGGGACCCGATCCCTCCTTTTGAGTGCGAGGTGTTGGAGGAAGACGAGCGCACGGTGGTCTTTCGCGATGAGTTGGGGCGCGTGCGCAAGGCGCTGAAGGTGGGCGCGGTGGATGGCGGTCGCATGTCGATGGACCAGTACATCCGTTTCCCGGTGGAGACGATGGAGGATTGGCAGGCGATCAAGTGGCGCTTCGATCCCACGTCGCCCCAGCGGTATGAGCCGAACTGGCAGGTGACGCGCGTGGCCGGCTGGAGGGCGCGGCGGCATCCGCTCATCTTCGGGCCCAACACCTCGACGGAGGGGTTCTATTGGTTCGCCCGGGAGATGATGGGGACGGAGGGGCTGTCATACGCCTTCTTCGACCAGCCCATGCTGGTGCATGACATCATGGAATCCCGGGCGGATTTCCTGATCGAGGCGGCGCGGCCCATCCTGGAGCACACGACGGTGGAATACATCGCGCTCAGTGAGGACCTGGCGATGAAGACCGGCCCGCTGTTGAGCCCGGACATGTATAGGAAGTTCATCTACCCCCGGCTCAAGCGGGTCGTCGAGTTCTACAAATCCCACGGCGTGCGCTACGTCTGCGTCGATACGGATGGCAACCCGGAGCCGCTGGTGGGGATGATGATGGACGCTGGCGTGGATGTGCTCTGGCCGTTGGAGCGTGCCGCCGGGCAGGACCCGGTACGTCTGCGGCAGAAGTTCGGCCGCTCGCTGCGGCTGTGGGGAGGCGTGGACAAGCGGGTGCTGGCTCAGGGCCCGGAGGCGATCGACAAGCATCTGCGAGAGCTGGCCCCGTTAGTCGAGGAAGGGGGATACATCCCCACTGTAGACCATACCGTCCCGCCGGACGTGAGCTGGGATCACTTCCGGTACTACATGGAGCAGAAGGGGCGGCTGCTGCGAGGGGAGCTGTAACTCCGCCAATAGGCGGGTAGTCCGTGTCGTCGACACCAGGGCACCAGTTTTGTGCATGACTTGGCCTATGTGCATAGAGGACGGCGTGTAGGTGAAATGATTGGCCGGACAGGCCGGCCTGTATCGGGAGGAAGCTCATGACTCAAAAGGAACTGATCACTCGCGGGGAGGCTGTTCGACAGGCCTTAGCCCAGGTAGATGGGCCAGTGCCTGTCAAGGAGTTCGTACAGCAGGTCTTGACCTTTCGTCCATCGAAGGCGAAGAACCCCGCAGCCTCCATTCGGAATTACCTTCGCGCGGAGGAGGTGGGTCGTACTCTGGTCTACCTGGATCGCCAGACGATCATCCCGCTTCGCGTCGCCATGAAGGGGGTGCGATTCCGCGCTCACGTCACGCGTCAGATGGCCTCGCGGGGGATTTTGCCGGTACATCCCACCTTTCGCTGTTTCTTACGTTATAAGATCGCACTGGAAGACGTTCGGCTGTTTGATGTCGCCGGGAACCCTCTACCGGTGCGCGTGGTAAAGATGAAGGCGAAGCCCACCGATCCGCTCGAGGTGTTCCTCCGCATGGCCTTGGAGGACTTGGAGGACTTTGTAGTGCTTGCCTTTGATCTAAGTGGCTGGTTTCGGGCGAATAAGGTTCGTCGCGACGATAGCATTCTGGTGACGATCCTGGACTGGGAGGCTGGTCACTTTCGCCTGGAACACGAGCCAGCCCGGCGTCGTCGTCGGCGGCAGCAGGAGATCGAGCGCAAGAACCAGGAACTGGCTGACCTGCTCTTTGAGATGCTGGAGTCCGCGCAAAAGGAGAGCCTCTACGCATCTCAAGCCGTTCCCACCGCCTATGCTCGCCTGTCGGATCCAAAAGGCTATCCGGGAGATCACTGGACGGAAGTGATTGAGCGAGACCCACGGATGAAGTGGGATGGGTTCGCCATTCATTATAGCGAGTACATGTCCCCGTTAGAGCAGATTTTATACGGGGAGAAAGAGGTGACCGAGGGGCCGATCACTCGTGCTCAGGCTCGCCAGATTTACCGTTTCAAGGCGGAGCTCTGGCACCGGGCAGATATATGGCGCCGGATCGAGATCCAGGGCGGGCAGACGCTAGCTGATTTTGACGGGATCCTGCGTGATGCGTTTGAGCATGATCCGTTCGATCACCTCTCTGGTTTCTGGAAGCTGGTGCGCCGGGGACGGGGTAACCGTTTTCGTGAGATCGACCTGGGTGACATCGATCCTCTCGGAGGAGGCAGCGGCGCGGGGCTTCATATCGCGGGATTGGAGTTGAGGCCGGGTGATCTGTTGAAGTACGTGTATGACTTCGGGGACTGGATCGAGCACAGGATCACCCTCGAGGAGATTGTGGAACCGGAGCCAGGGGGAGAATATCCGCGGATCATAGCCCGGAACAAGCCGAGATATCGATACTGCCAGAGCTGTCAGGCTAAAGGGCGCAAGAGGATAGCGACCTGGATCTGTATAGAGTGCTCTAACAAGCAGGGGCGAGAAGTGTTGGTCTGTGATGAGTGCCTGGCAGCCGAGCACGAGGGCCATTTCGTGGAGGAGATCCTCTATTGAAGCAGGGGAAATCAGGGGATGGTTCATTTTCCTAATTTGAGATAGGTTTGCACTTTATCCGTCAGAATTAGGAAGTCCATCTACCTACCCCCGGCTCAAGCGGGTCGTCGAGTTCTACAAATCCCACGGCGTGCGCTACGTCTGCGTCGATACGGATGGCAACCCGGAGCTGCTGGTGGGGATGATGATGGACGCTGGCGTGGATGTGCTCTGGCCGTTGG
>JAGHDS010000426.1 GCA_021159845.1 Anaerolineae bacterium | reverse complement strand
CCTCAGACCTCTGGCAAGGCAGGCGAGGCGCCCAAGGCTGCGGAGGCGAAGAAGGTTAAGATCGTGTATCAGGACCGAGGTGGCGAGGCCTTCCCGAAGGCCTGGGAATCGGTCAAGGACAAGTTCGCCGAGCTGCATCCGGATATCGAGGTTCAATTCAACCCACAGCCTGACGGCTGGATCGAGAAACTCCTTGCGCAGTTTGTGGCGGGCACGGCACCCGATCTCTTCAATGGGTGGGGTGACAATCTTCCCATGTTCGCTCAGAAAGGGCAGTGCTTAGATCTTCGTCCATTGGTGAAGAGGGATCTATCGGACGACGTTATCAACGATTGGGTGCCCAATCAGCTTATGTCCTTCGTCTGGCCGGATATCTGGTATGCGATCCCCCAGTACTGCGGGAATCTGGTTCTGTTCTATAACAAGGATCTCTTTGATGAGGCGGGGGTCGACTATCCTCCAGAGCACTGGGACGACGCGTGGGATCACGATAAGTACAAGGAGATGCTCGCGAAGCTGACGAAGCGCGAGGGTGATCGCGTGGTCCACTGGGGTGGTTGGATCGGCTATTGGTATTCAGGTAAGACAGAGATCCGGCTCGCCGACTTCGGTGGCGGCGCGGTGGACAAGGATGACTGGACCCGATGCGCGCTCGGCGACCCGCCCAACCAGGAGGCGTTAGAGTGGATCCGCGCACGGATGTATGATGACAACACCATCGTTCGCCCTGACATGGTGGAGCAGTTCGGCAGTGTCACGACCTTTGCTCCTGGTAAGGCCGCTATGGCTGAGGAAGGCTCGTGGGTGCTGGAGCAGTTGGTTAAGAGCCAGCCGCAATTCAGTTGGGATGTCGCCCCGCTGCCCAAGGGGCCAGTGAAGCAGACCACGATCAACACGACCGATGGGTGGGCGATTTGGAAGGGCAGCAAGCATCCTGAAGCGGCTTGGAGTTTGATGACCTTCCTCATCACGAAGGAATACGCTATGGCTATGGCCAGGGCACAAGGCTTGCAACCCGCACGCCGCTCCTTCATCCCCGACTGGATCCAGGTGATGCGGGAGGCCTTCCCGGCGCTTGAGAAGGTGAAGCTTGAGGTCTGGAAGGAGGCTATGGACAAGAACCTGGGCATCATCTGGCCTTACTTCCCCGATCATGCAGCGGCGAAGGAGATCATCACACCGGCTTATGACAGCGTCTTCGTAAGCCAGGAGGCCGGTGTGGAGGCCATTGCGAAGGCTGCCGAAGAGGTGACGAAGGTCGAGCGGGAGAAATTCCCCAATCTTCAAGGGCAGAAGCCACCCTATATGAGCAAGAATTGGTGATCTGTCACATGGGGTGTCGGGAGGCGATGCCGGGAAGTCATCCGGCTTCGTCTCCCGGCTTTTTCTGGCTTATGCCCACGTGCCATCGTTTGGCCGATTCAGCGTAATCCTGTACGGAAGGGTGGGGAATATGGCAACGAATCAGATAGCCCGGCCAAAAATATGGCGGCGCCACATCAAGCCCAGTACCGTGGAGGCACTTGTAGGGTACCTCTGCATCTCACCTTGGATCGTCGGGTTCCTCGTTTTCACCCTGGGGGCCATGCTTGCTTCGCTGGGGATCAGCTTCCTTCGCACAGATATGCTGACGGAAACCAAGTTCGTGGGATTGAACAACTATGTGAGGATGAGCCACGATCCGCTTGTGCGGAAGTCATTGATTAATACGGCTTATTACAGCTTTGCTATGGTCCCGTTGGGTACGGTTATCGCCCTGGTCATTGCCTTGCTACTCAACCAGGGTGTGAAATTCCAGGGGACTTTCCGCACGATATACTACCTGCCTTCCATTGTCTCCGGCGTGGCCGTGGCCGTGCTATGGGCCTGGCTTTATAACCCCGAGTTAGGGTTGATCAATGCCGTGTTGGCCAAGTTCGGTATCCACGGCCCTCGATGGATTTACTCCACAAGGTGGGCTATGCCTTCGATGATCATTATGTCCCTATGGGGGGCTGGAGGAAGTATGCTGATCTTCTTGGCCGGCCTGCAAGGCATCCCCACAGCCCTGTATGAGGCTGCGACGATCGACGGAGCAGGTGCGTGGCGGAGATTCTGGCATATAACGATTCCCCTGCTCACGCCGACGATTTTCTTCAGTGTGGTGATGCGGATTATCGGGTCCTGGCAGATTTTCACCCAGGCTTACGTGATGACCGCTGGCGGTCCCAATAACGCGACATTGACCGTTGTCCTCTACCTGTACCGGAAGGCCTTTGAGCAGTTCCACTTCGGATATGCCTCAGCGATTGCCTGGGTTCTGTTCTTCATCATCTTGGGGTTCACCTTGATCATCTTCAAAAGCTCCGAGCTGTGGGTATTCTATGAGAGCGAGCTGAAATGAAGGACTGAGATCCGAGATTACAGCCAAATCCTGAGGAGGCAGTGTGATGTCTATAGCGTCTACCAGGCATTCGATGATTCGCTTTTGGCAGCGATTCCGGGCTGATCCCAGTCGTTTCATTCTACGTTTCTGGCTCTATGTTATTCTCATCATCGGCTCAGTCAT
>JAGHDS010000165.1 GCA_021159845.1 Anaerolineae bacterium | reverse complement strand
TTCACCAGCATCATGAACGGCACCGGTCCCTTCAAGCTGGATCACTGGACGCCGGGCGAGGAAATCGTCCTGGTGCGCAATGATAACTACTGGCGAACGGCTGATGTGGGCCCGGCCTGGGATGGTGGGCCTGTAGGGCCGGCCTCTTTGGAGCGGGTCATCATCAAGAGCGTGAATGAGTGGGGCACCCGCTTTGCTATGCTCCAGGCCGGCGACGCCGATTCGGTCTACGTGCCGCGACAGAACGTCTCCCAGGTGGATCCGCTGGTGGGCGAGATCTGCGAGTACCAGGAAGACGGCTCCTTTGACTGCAAGCCGTCCGATCACCCGGACCAGCCGCTTCGCCTGTACAAGGGAATGCCTGGCGTGACCCGCACGGATGCCTTCTTCAACTTCAACATCAACACCGAGGGTGGCAATCCCTTCATCGGCAGTGGCAAGTTGGACGGTAATGGTATTCCACCCGACTTCTTCAGTGACATCCATGTCCGCCGGGCCTTCAACTACTGCTTCGACTGGGATTCCTTCATCCAGGAAGCTTTGAACGGTGAGGCGGTGCAGAACGTGGGTGTGCTGATCCCCGGCATGTTGGGTTACGATCCCAATGGCCCCAAGTACACCTATGATCCGGATAAATGCGCCGAGGAGCTCAAGCAGGCGTGGGACGGCCAGGTGTGGGAGAAGGGCTTCCGCTTCCAGATCGCATACAACACAGGCAATGTGACACGCCAGACGGTCGCCCAGATCCTGCAGGCCGACCTGGCTGACATCAATGATAAGTTCCAGATCGAGATCGTGGGCCTGCCGTGGCCGACCTTCCTGCGCCAGATTCGCGGTGGTCGTTTGCCGATCTTCGTCAGCGGCTGGCTGGAGGATATCCACGATCCGCACAACTGGGCGCAGCCCTTCACGGTTGGTACTTATGCTCGCCGGCAGAACATGCCCGAGGACCTGCTCAAGCAGTTCACGGAGCTCGTAAATGCTGGCGTGGCTGAGACGGATCCGGCAAAGCGAGCGGAGATCTACAAGAAGCTCGCTCAGGTGGATTACGAGAACGCTCCGGCGATCCGATTGGCTGTGGCAACCGGCCGTCGCTACGAGCAGCGCTGGGTCCAGGGATGGTATTACAATCCCATCTATCCCGGCACTTACTACTACCCGCTTTCTGAGAAATAACTCGATCGAAGGTGAGGTAGTGGCGGGGGAGGGGAAACCCTCCCCCGTTGCCTTGTCTTCGAGAAGGATGCATGGGTATGACGAAGTACGTAATTCGGCGGCTATTGTTGGTCCCCGTGATCCTTTTTGGCGTGACAATTCTGATCTTTGGCGTCTTGCAGTTTCTGAGCCCGGCGGAGCGCTCAGCTCTGTATGTGCGAGACATCCCGAAGAACGAGCGTGCCTTGGATGGGATCATCCGCCGTTACGGTTTGGATAAGCCTATTTATGTCCAGTATTGGCGGTGGTTGGTAGGACAGCGTGACCCGGTGACGGGTAAGGTCGTGGGGGGAATCCTGCGCGGCGATTTTGGATATTCGCGCACCGCTTCCGAACCGGCAGCCGATCTCATCAAGCGTCGCTTCCCCGCCACCTTGGAGCTGGCATTATGGAGTGTGATCCCGATTATTGGTGGGGGGATATGGCTGGGCGTGGTCGCCGCGGTGAACCATAACCGGTCGATTGATCAGGTGGCTCGGGTGTTCAGTATCGTCGGATACTCGTTTCCCACTTTCGTGTTCGGTCTGTTAGTTCTGATGATCTTTTATGCTCACCTGCATTGGTTCCCACCTGGCCGCATCTCCGATTGGGCTGGCCGGGTGATCAGTTCACCTGGCTTCAGAACCTACACCCACCTGATAACGATTGATGCGTTGCTTAACCTGCGTTTTGACGTCTTCTTGGATGCCTTGCGGCACTTGATTCTGCCGGTTATCACGTTGGCTTACCTGTCCTGGGCTTTGTTGCTGCGGGTGACGCGGTCGTCTATGCTGGAAGCGCTGCGTCAGGATTACATCACGACTGCCCGGTCCAAAGGGTTGCGCGAGCGTGATGTGATCCGGAAGCACGCGCTACCTAATGCTCTCATCCCTGTAGCCACCATTGGCGGATTGACTGTCGTGGGGCTCCTGAACGGTGTCGTGATCACGGAGACGGTCTTTAACTATCCGGGTATTGGCTCCGCCGCCGCCCGGGCAGCCCTGCAGCTTGACGTGGTGACGATCTTGGCGTTCACGTTATTTAACGGGTTCATCCTGGTGATCGCCAACTTGGTTGTGGATATCCTGTACGCGTATATTGATCCGCGGGTGCGGTTGGAATAGGAGAGACCGAGGGCATACTATGGCTACCGCTGAAGAGCCTGTGCAAGTCAATGCAGCGTTGCATGGCATAAAAACGTCGGAACTGGGACGATTAGAACGCTGGTTGGGAACGGAGAACTACCGCCTGTTGCGAGCGCTGGTAACGAACCCTCTCTCGGTGGCGGGGTTGGCGTTGCTTGCTTTGTTCATTTTCATCGCCGTGGCCGCGCCTGTGTTGGCCCCGTCAGGAGGTCGGGATCCCTATCGGATCCCACGCGATGGCTATAGCCCGGATCCCCGGCCGCCTGGCTCTGAGTGGAAGCGCCGGGAGCCCCCTTTGCCCTTCTGGTGGAAACCGGTGATGAAATCAGATCACTGGGTACATCTGTTGGGCACAGCCAGCGGGCAATGGGACATCTATTATGGGTTGGTTTGGGGAACACGCACTGCCTTCCGCGTGGGGGTCATCATCACACTGTCGGTGATGACGATTGGGATTATCATTGGTTCGATATCCGCCTACTATGGTGGGGTGATCGACACGATCCTCATGCGGGTGACGGACATATTCTTGGCGTTCCCCTTCCTGGTGGCGGCCCTGACGGTGTCGGCTGTCCTGACGCCTATTGTGGGAAAGGGGATCCTGCCGGCGACTCTGGCTTTGATCGCCTTTGGGTGGATGGGATATGCCCGCCTGATCCGAGGGGATATTCTCTCCGTCAAGGGGCGTGACTTCGTGATGGCTGCCCGGGTGGTGGGCGTGAGGGATTACAAGATATTGCTCCGCCATATCCTCCCTAACGCCATCTTCCCGACCCTCGTGGTCGCTTCGATGGACATGGGTACCTATGTGCTGAGCTTCGCCGCCCTTAGCTTTCTGGGAATTGGCGCTGAGGTGGGGTATGCTGACTGGGGTCAACTGCTCTCCTTCGCCCGCGATTGGATCACGCAGTTGGCCACTTATTGGTATATCGTTGTCTTCCCGGGCACAATGCTCGTTCTTTTCGTGCTCTCCTGGAATCTGGTGGGAGATGCCGTGCGGGATATCTTCGACCCGCGTATGCGCGGCCGAGGCGGAATATAGCGGTCGGTGGTCTCAGAGCCGTCAAGGAATCTTGTCGTCCATGTCATCTATGGCTCATCGGTGGGGACGTCATGTCACCTCCGCCTGGCGGTGGTATGGCGTCCCTGTGGTGTTGATGGGGATATTAACGGTCGTGCTGGCCTGTTCCGGACACGGCGCCTTTCGCTCTTTGCCGGGCGCTGTACCATCTCCAAGCGTCCATCCGCTGGCCACGTGGACCCCTACACCGGTGCCTCCAACTCCAAAACCCACTGCCACCCCATCTCGCGACGATGTGGTCGTTGGCCTCTCATTGCCTGACCGCGCGTTGAACCCGCTTCTTCTCCCCTTTGACGATCCGGCCGCCCGCTTCCTGGTAGATGCCTTATATGATCGGCTGATGCCACCCGACCCTAAGGATGGCCATCTGACGCCGGGCGTGGTGCAGGCCTGGCAAGTATCGGATGATGGGCTAACCATTACGTTGTCCGTACGCGACGGCGTCCGGTGGCACGATGGACGCCCAGTTACGGCGGAGGATGTCGCATTCACGATTCGCTCGGCCGTTGACCCGCGTCTGAATAGCCTCTACTTCGTGCGACTCCCCCACATCCGATCGGTTGAGGCAGTTGGGGCTCATACGGTGATCGTGCGCCTGGATGCGCCTTCCTGTCCTACCCTCACGGGGATTGGGGATTTGCCCCTCGTACCTGCTCACCTCCTTGGACGCGACATGGATGCGTGGGGCACCCTTGCCCGATCGCCGGTGGGAAGTGGGCCGCTGCGATTTGATGGTTGGTCGGGTACCGATGAGCTTACCCTCTCGGCCACGGCGGGATCCTGGCGCGGGGCACCTCACATACGGAAGTGGCGTGTACGCTTACTCTCCGCCAGCGATCTGGTGTCGGAGTGGGGTGCGGGAGCGTTGGATGTTGCGATCCTGCCGCCCTCGTTGACCCTGAACCCACCGGCCGGCTGGGATGTCCGCTGGGCGCCTGGCATGGAATATGTCGGCGTGTTCTTTAACCTGGATCGGCTGGGACTCAGCGATTCCCGGCTGCGGGAGGCTCTGGGGATGGCGCTTAATCGCGTGCAGCTCAACCAGGCCGCGCTAGGGGGAAGAGGGAAGCCGTTAGGTGCCCCGTGGCTCCCTGCTACTTGGGCGATTACGCCCGCTCCGACGCCGCCTGTGTTCGACCAGGATCGGGCAGCCGCTCTATTGGACGCGGCTGGCTGGCACGATGAAAACGGCGATGGTTGGCGAGAGCGCGATGGGGAACCGCTGCTGGTACGTATTAAGACGAATGGCGAGAACCCCGTCCGGCGTGATCTGGCCATGTTGGTAGCCGCAGCCTATCGGGCTGTAGGTGTGTCCGCGGAGGTGGAGATCATCCCGTATTATAACTTGATTGATGCTCTGTTTCGCCACGACTACGACATAGCGATCTTTGGCTGGCCTATCGATTTAGACCCGGATCAGTCTCTCTATTGGCGTTCTGACCAGACCGAACCACGACGTGGTTTCAATCTGACGGGTTGGCAGGACGAATGCACAGATGCTTTGTTGGACCAGGGGCGTACGGTCCCGGCCTGTGCGTCGGAAGCCCGGCGGTCGGTGTATCGGGCATTGGCTGCTCGGTTGGCGGAGCAGCGTCCAGTAGACGTTTTGTTTGCCTTGCCGATCGGCATTGTCGCTCGGGCGGGATTGCAGGATGTCTCTGTGAGCTCCTTTGTGGGGACGGGAACATCGTTCCTGAAGTGGCATTGGTGAGATGTGATGTATGATGGGGGGCGCGTCGACAGTTGTAGCGTTTGTACGTGCATTCTGGCGCCTTAACAGCTTGGGGTTTTCGTGTTGCTCTGCCTGCCGGCCCCAGGCGTTGGTGTTAGCTTATTAGAGAGGGGTGAGGTTATGACGCGGAAGGAGATTCGTCTGACCGCGATGTCCACCTGCGCGGGCTGAGCGGGCAAGATGGCCCCTGAGGCCCTGGCGCAGGTTCTGCGTCCACTTCGCAACTTATTCCCGGCAGGTGCTCACCCCAAGGTCCTGGTCGGCCTTGGAAGTGTGGACGATGCGGCTGTATACCGGCTGAATGATCGTCAGGCTATCGTCAGCACGGCGGATTTCTTCACGCCCGTCGTGGATGATCCCTATGACTACGGCGCCATCGCCGCGGCCAATGCCATGAGCGACGTCTATGCTATGGGAGGCGAGGTTTTGCTGGCGCTCAACATCGCCGCCTTCCCGGCTAACATGGATATGGCCGTCATTGAGCAGATCCTGCGAGGCGGGGCGGACAAGGTCGTGGAGGCTGGCGGGGTGATCGCCGGGGGTCATACGGTTGAGGATAAGGAACCCAAATATGGGATGGCTGTGATCGGGTTGGTGCATCCCGAGGATATCCTCACGAAAGGTGGGGCCAGGCCTGGTGATTTGCTGGTGCTGACGAAGCCGCTGGGCACTGGCACGATCAGCACAGCGCTCAAGCGGGGTGTCGCGCGCGCCGAGCATATCGAGGTGATGGTGGCGAGCATGAAGCGGCTCAATCGCCATGCCGCCTTGGCGGCCCGATCCGTGCGTGCACATGCCGTCACAGACATCACGGGATTTGGGCTCCTGGGCCACGCGATGGAGATGGCACAGGCGGGAAAGGTGGGGCTCCGCTTTTGGGCGTCCGCTATCCCACTATTGCCGGGGGCGACTGATTACGCGGAGGAGTGGATCTTCCCTGGCGGATCGTACAACAATCAGCTCTATTATCAGTCCAGCATCCACTTCGACGAGCATATCTCAGAGGAGCTACAGATGTTGTTGTGGGATACCCAGACGTCCGGTGGGTTGCTCATCGCCGTTGCACGTGGACGGGTAGATGAGCTCCTCGCCCGGTGCTTGGAACAGGGACAGGACGCCTGGGTGGTCGGAGAGGTAGTCGAAGGGGAAGGAATCGAGGTGTTGCCGTAGTTCGGATCATCGGTTGGAGGGATAGAAAATCCCGGCTTGGGTCACACATAAGCCGGGATTTTTCGTTGCGTTTCTGGATGAGAATCGGGTTACTTGCCTGCTGGCTCTGCTGCTGGTGCCGGGCCAAGTGCCTCGGCCTCGCGCTTGGATGCGGAGATAGCCCACCAGAGGACGGCCAACAGAACCAGGATGACTATGAGGGTAACGATATTGAGGTGCTTGTACTGCACGATGATGGGAGCGATGATCAGGCTGACCAGGTTTACCACCTTGATCATCGGGTTCAATGCCGGGCCGGCCGTGTCCTTCAGCGGGTCGCCGACGGTATCGCCAACCACGCTGGCTTTGTGGCGCTCGGATCCCTTGCCGGTATTGGCCTCCAGGTTGCGTGGCTCGTCCTCGATGGTCTTCTTGGCGTTATCCCAGGCGCCACCGGAGTCCGCCATGAACACGGCCAAAAGCTGACCGGTGAGGATGATGCCGGCTAGGAACCCGCCGAGCGCTTCCACCTGTAGGAGTAGCCCAACCACGATGGGGGTAACCACAGCAATGGTTGCCAGGGTGAGCAATTCGTGCTGGGCCGCCACGGTTGAGATGGTAACCGCGCGAGCGTAGTCCGGCTTTCTCGTTCCCTCCATGATGCCGGGGATGCGGAACTGGCGACGAACCTCCTCTACCATCTGCCCGGCCGCCCGGCTGACCGCCTTGATGGCCAGGGAGGAGAAGAGCCACGGTACCGCACCACCGACCAACATGCCGACGAATACAAGCGGCTCGGACACGCGAATGCCATGAGCCAGCGCTGTCGGGTCGATCTTGCTCACATCCGTGATGTAGGAGCCGAACAGTGAGACGGCTGCGATCACGGCGGAACCGATAGCGATCCCCTTGGTGATAGCCTTGGTCGTGTTACCGACAGCGTCCAGGTCGGCCATGATCTGTCGGGCTGTCGGTTCCATGCCCACCATCTCGCCGATGCCGTTGGCGTTATCGGCGATGGGGCCAAAGGAGTCCATAGCTACGTTGTTGCCCGTCAGCGTCAGCATACCGATGCCCGTCATGGCCACGCCGTACAGCACGAAGGTAACCTTGTCGGCCGCGCGTTCAACCGGCACACCCGCGTAGATCAGGATTGCGGCGCCGATCGTAAGCGCGATAACCAGGATGGCCCAGACCGTTGCCTCATACCCTACAGCCAAGCCGGAGAGGATCGTCGTAGCGGCTCCTCCATTGGTGCTCTTGCGGATCTCCTGAACGGGTGCCTTCTCCGTACCTGTGAAG
>JAGHDS010000153.1 GCA_021159845.1 Anaerolineae bacterium | reverse complement strand
GTAGTGGATGTCATGGGTGCTCGAGGGGAGTGGCTGGCCCGGGGATTCCTCAACCGCCGATCCCAGATCGTCGTCCGGGTGCTCACGTGGGAGCCGGATGAGATCATCGACAGCGATTTCTGGCGCCGTCGGCTCAGCCGGGCAGCCGATGGGCGTGCCTCGCTGGCCCTCGATGACACGACAGACGCCTACCGCATTGCCTTCAGCGAGAGTGATGGGCTCCCCGGGTTGATCATAGATCGCTACGCGGATTGGCTCATCGTCCAATTCTCCACCAGGGGCATGGATCGGGCACGTGATACGCTGATCCCCCTGATGGAGTCACTACTTCGCCCTGGAGGCATTTATGAGCGGGCTGACCCCACGGCCCGCCGTCGCGAGGGGCTGACCCCATCGGAGGGTAAGCTGACGGGCGAGGAGCCTCCGGAGACGATCGAGATCCGGGAATCGGGGTATCGCTTCCTGGTCGATCCGCGACGGGGGCAGAAGACCGGCTTCTATCTGGATCAACGGGAGAATCGGCGTATCCTTGGCGGCCTGTGCCGCGGGGCTCGCGTGCTCAATGCCTTCGCTTACACGGGAGCTTTTGCCGTTTATGCCCTGGCGGGCGGAGCTGACTTCGTGATCAACATCGACTCCTCGTACGAGGCTCTGGAACTGGCCGAGCGCAACCTGGTGCTCAACGGCTATGCGGAGGACCGCTACGAGCTCATCCAGGGGGACGTGTTCCAGGTCCTGAGGGACTATCGGGCGGCAGGTGAGCGGTTCGACGTCGTGATCCTGGACCCGCCCAAGTTTGCCACGACGAGGGGGCAGGTTACAACGGCAACGCGAGGGTATAAGGACATCAATCTGTTGGCTATGCGGCTGCTACGACCAGGAGGTCTCCTGGCCACATTCTCCTGTTCCGGGCTCATCTCCGCTGATCTGTTCCAAAAGGTCGTGTTCGGCGCTGCTGTGGACGCCCGGCGGGATGTCCAGATCATCAGGCGATTCACGCAGGGTCCCGACCATCCGGTGCTGTTGAGCTTCCCGGAATCCGAGTATCTGAAGGGATTGCTATGCCGTGTGTGGTGAGTGGATCAGGTAACACCCGTGTGGGGAACAAGGGGTACGATCTCGGAGCAGGCGCGGCCGTCGTGCGGGATGGTCGCGTTCTCCTGGTACAAGAGGCGGCCGGGCCTCATGCGGGTACCTGGAGCTTTCCCAAGGGGGTGATCGAGCCAGGGGAGACGGCGGTGGATGCAGCGCTTCGGGAGTTGCGCGAGGAGACGGGGTTGCAAGGGCGAGTGACCGGAGTCGTCGGGCTTCGGACGCGCGCTCGGCCCGACTTTTCCTCGCTTTTCGTCGTCTTCCGGGTCGAGGCGAAGGGTGACCCTGTCCCTGACCATCAGGAGATTGGCCGGGCGCGGTTTTTCTCCGCCGAGGAGGTGGCCGCGCTGGAGCCGATCTTCGAACTCACCCGTTTACTGGCGTTGCGCGCGCTGAACGGCCACATCCCTATGACGGAGCTCCATGCTCCCACCATGTCCGGGCCGGACTATCGCGTGTTCGCGTAAGCTGGCGATTGTTATACACCTATATCTCGTGTGTGACGGCAGGCGGGGCATCCCGTGCGCTGTGCCCCGCCCGTTGTTCTCTGTCATGCGGCGTGAGGGTATCGTTCCCTGGCCCCCTCCGCCACGATCAGCGGCACCACGCCGTGAGCTGCATCGGTGCAGGCCGTCAGCCGGTTTGTCGGCGCGATACGACGTTGGCGAGCCTGGATGCGCGCCAGTCGAGTCTCTCCCAGGGCCGCCCGCTCGACGGACAGGTCGTCGGGATATCCCCGTATCTCGCCGGATCGGGCCAACGCATCTGGGTCCAACAGGTCGATTCGCCGGGCGCGCAGGCGCAGGTGCAGAACGTCTCCTGTACGGAGATACAAGATGTGGCCGCCGTTGAACGCCTCGGGGGTCACATGGCCGATAGCCGCGCCGTAGCTCACGCCGGAGAACCGACCATCGCTGATGAGCGTCGTCAGTTTCTTGATGGCCCGGTTGGCGTTGATGTGCTGCATTGGTGTGAACATCTCCGGCATACCGTAGGCGGCCGGCCCCTGCCCACTGATCACCATAGCGATCTTCAGTGTGCCCTCACTTGCCATCACATCGAAAATATCTCCCGTCTCCATCGCCGCCAGCTCTTCCACCGAGGTATACGCCCGATCTCGCACGGCTGTCCGAGCGATGTTATGCCGGTGAATCGACAGCAGCAGATCGCGATTCTTGACCACCACTTCCTTGAGCCGGTCCAGCAGGTGAACGTCTAGCAGGGCTTGATTGGCCTCATCCTCATTCTCATAGTAGAGGACCAGCGCCACCGTCTCATCGAACTCGTCGATCTGCTCGTCCGGCATACCGCTGATCTTCACCACGGCCGACTCGAAGAAGTTGCCGGATAGCACGTCGATACCGCTGATGGGACGTTTCGGCCGGTGCAGGATGATGGGATTGTCCCGGACGTTGTCGGCTCCCAGCCCACGGGGATCGCTCAGGCGGTCCCGCCACGTGGTGCCCGTCACGGTGGGCGCGTCCAGGTGCATGGGCACGCTGTTCCTCACCAGCTCGTAGATGATCGTTTCCACGCCTCGTATCTGCCCCGCGCGGCGCTGCTGCGCCAGCACGAAGATGTCCCGTCCCTGGGTTAAACTGTAGTCGAACAGGTCAGGCACGGGGACGGCATCCCGAATGCGGGCCATATCCCACACACTGAAGTCATACCCGGCGTAGATCATGGCCGCCACGATGTGCATCATCAGGTTCGTCGATCCGCCGGTGGTGGAGTGTACCCGCACGACATTTTCGATATTCTGAGCGACGATGTTCCGAACGCTGAACGTCGCGTCGTTGCAGAAACCCAGCATGGCGTCCACGGCGGCGTTGATCTGCTCCTGCGTTGGCGGCTCGGCCAGCAGCTCGACGGCCGGGTGTACTAATCCGAAAGCTGAGACGGCAAGGCGGCTGGAGTTCCCGGTGCCATTGAAGGCGCACACGCCTCCCTTCGCGTGGCACGTATTCACGGCCAGCCGTTTCTCAAAATCCTTGTGCTGTGTCGTAGTGATCAGTCCTAGCTCACGGGCGCGCGTGAGGACTCCCTGGAATGCTGTGTTAGAGGTGCATTGTAGGATGTAGGTCATCGTGTCTCGCAGGTCGTGGGCGATGTCGTCGTATCCCTTCGCTTCAGCTTTAATTGCCACCTCCTCCAGCTCAGCTCGCAGGTCGTCGGGGATGGTTCCCCCGCGCAGGACATGGGCCGGGGCGAAGGTGGCGAAGACGGGCGGCTCCCCGCGCGCCTGGCGCACGCGATCCAGAAGCGCCAACGCCGAGACGATGGCCAGCGGTGTCTTGTCGCATCCCTGGATGACGAAGGCGCCGTGATAGCATTGTCCCTCCATCTGGCTGATGACCATCTCGGCCACGGCATTACGTGATTGGAGCGAGTATCCCATGCCCATAGTGCTCTGCGCGGTGCCATCGCACATCACCGGCACGCCGAAGTAGAAGGGGACGCCGCCGCGCTGCCAGATGCGATACGCGGCTCGCAGCGTCGTCTCCAGGTCCACGATGTGGGCTGGGTGATCCCACGATCCGCCGATGATGGCCACCCGTGGGGCATTGGACTCCAGACGGTCGTAGATCTCGTCCAGTGTATAGGTCATATTCGTGTAGCCAAGCACCTGGTGCACGCGGCCAAGCAGGCCGGCTACGGTGATGGGCTCATTGGCCTTGGCCTGCACGTTCTCACGATAGGGGTTGATCTCGCTTTCGATTACCAGAGGTATGTGAGTCATTGTTCATCTTCTCCAGAGTTGACGGTGAGTGAGGGTAGCTGACGCGTGTTTCGTGCTCGCGCCTCATTCTACCAGACGTCTCAACTTTGTACGAGTTTTGGTGTCTGTCGCCTCCAATACTGCGATAAGTGCGATCCTCCTCAGCGCTCTCCGCGACTCCGCGGTGAGATGTGGGGAATCACCGCCAATAGCTCACTTCCGTTCTATGCAAAGCCGTGGTAGAATGGAGTGGTCTACCCCGCTGCAGTCGGTGTCAGCGTGGGTGCGACGCGCAGTGAAACGCCCAGAGGAGAAGGGGTGCTATGAAACAGCAGGTCCAGGCTTTTTTGGACTACCTCATCACCGAAAAGCACTATTCCGCCAACACGATAGCCGCATACCGTAATGACCTGACACAATTCCTAGATTACGTATCGCAACCCGGCCGTCTGCCCCCCAACGCCGGATGGCCGGACGTGCAAACGTCGCATATCACTGATTATATCGCCTACCTGGAAAAGCACGACTACGCAACTTCGACCATCGCCCGCAAGGTCGCCGCCATTAAATCATTCTTCCGATTCGCTCGACAAGCTGGCATCGTCGCCGACGATCCGGCGGTCCCTGTAGACTCTCCGAAAGTCAAGAAGCGACCGCCCAGAACGATCTCTCAGGAACAGGTCAGGCAGCTCCTGGCCGAGCCAGCGAAGGATGAAAGCCCCAAGGGGCTACGCGACCGGGCCCTGATCATGCTGCTATACGCGACGGGAATGCGCGTCACCGAACTTGTGTCCCTGGACCTGACTGATGTCGATCTAGCTACTCTCCAGGTGCGTTGCGCTGGCCGGAGGGAGCGGGAGCGCATCGTACCTATTAATAATGAGACAGCCCGCGCGCTACGTACATACCTCGACGGCGGACGTCCCCAGCTTCACCCCAGCGAGGAGGAACGCGCCCTGTTTATCAACCATCGCGGCCGCAGACTCACCCGACAGGGACTGTGGCTCATCATTAAACGCTACGTCCAGGCTGTCGGCATTGACGATGAGATCACTCCCCACACCTTACGCCATTCCTTCGCCATTCACATGCTCCATCAGGGGGCCGATGTTCACGAGGTCCAGATGCTGTTAGGTCACGCGAACGTCTCAACCACGCAGGCCTACATCACGCTTGCGCCATCCGACCCACCCTACAAGACGTCGCAAGAGACATGAACGAGATCACTTCCTTCACACTTAACGACTATAAGGCATCGGCCGATGTGATTCGTACACGTACTCGCCACCGGCCGAGTATTGGCCTTGTGTTGGGATCTGGCCTCAACAGTCTGGCCAGCCAAGTCCAGGAAGCGGAAGTCATCCCTTATGCGGAGATTCCGCACTTTCCGACTCCAACGGTGGAGGGGCATACTGGGCGCCTTGTCATTGGCCGGCTGGCTGGGGCCGAGGTTATGGTGATGCAAGGGCGGGTGCATTACTATGAGGGATACTCGCCTCAACAGGTAACGTATCCCATCCGGGTGATGCAATTCCTGGGCGTCGAGCTCTTAATCGTGACCAATGCGGCGGGCGGCGTGAACCCCAGCTTTCACGCAGGTGAGCTCATGCTGATCAAAGATCACCTGAACCTGATCGGCATGGGTGGGCTCAGCCCGCTGCGTGGTCCAAACAACCCCGCCCTGGGGCCCCGATTCCTCGATATGTCCCAAGCCTATGACCGGTCACTGCGACAGCTCGCGCGTCGCGTGGCGCGCGAGTTGCAGATCACCCTTCATGAAGGGGTCTACGCCTGTCTTGCCGGCCCTGCCTTTGAAACGCCAGCTGAGATTCGCTTCCTACGCCTCATTGGGGCCGATGCCGTCGGCATGTCTACCGTCTTCGAGGTCACCGTTGCCCGACATGGAGGCATGCGCGTCCTGGGGCTCTCCGGGATCAGCAACATAGCCGTTGACGATCCCGACACGGAAGCCTCGACCACTCACGAGGAGGTGCTAGAGGCAGGGAATGTCGTAGCGCCTCAACTCGCCCGGCTGATCATAGGCATCCTAGCACGCCTGCCACATGGGACTGGCGGTCGTCCATGAGGCCACCGATCCCATTTGTCTCACCCTATGAGAGGCGCGAGAGATAGATGACCGTTCCGCTTCAATTCTTCGCCGAGCACGCGAAGTGGGTATATGCCACCTGTGCCCTGATAGCGCTCTGGTATATCCGGGTTGTCCTGCGCGCCCGTCGCGAGCGGAAGCAAGCCATCTTCTCCCTAGAACGCGAAGCCGCCCTCCAGCAGGTCTACAACGCGTTGGCGATTGGGATCGTGCTGCTGGGCGTAATCGGCATCACCTACTTTACCAGCAGCATATTGTTGAAAGCCGTAAAGCCGCTGGCCGAGATAAACTCCACCACGCCAACCCTCGTCTTACCTACCATTATGC
>JAGHDS010000500.1 GCA_021159845.1 Anaerolineae bacterium | reverse complement strand
GCCCAGGCCAGCAACAGCCGCCCTCCGAGGGCGCCCCCTCGCGTCCACCGCCCCGCGCGGGCCACGCCGATCACCATGACCACGAGCACAAGCCACGCCGACCACGACGCCGCCTGCCACCACAGGCTATATCGAGATGGGAGTGCGACCAGGCTGGACAAACCTTCGCCAGTGAACAAATGAAGCGCGGGCCGCCATAGCTCGCTCATAGACATGCCCGCGCCATGCGGGTGCCCTGCCAGCAACCCGGGCAGATGATTCCCCAACTGAGCGAGTTCCCTTCCCCGCAGCGAGCGGGCCAGAGCGCGCAGGTAGGGCACCGACAGCCCCACGCCCACCGCCAGCCCCAGCGCTGTCTCCCGGCGCCACCACCGCCGCGGCGCGACCGCAACCGCGCTCAGCCAACTTACCCCCTGCACCAGCGCCAGAACGTGACTGAGTAGCTGTAACACGGCCACGATGGGAAACCAGAAGGCCGCCCGGCCTCGCCGCCGCACCACGACATCCCACGCGAGCAGGAGCAATGCCACGCTGAAGACCACCTGGATGTGCGCCCACAGTTTGCGATCGTAAGCCACCAGCCAGGGATTCGTCCCCATGAAGAGAGCAGCAAGCACGCCCACACGACGGCCGCCAACACGCGCGCCCAGTACATACGTCAACGCCACGGCCAGCACACCGAGCGCGCCCTGCCCCCAGACAGCCGCCTCGATATGCCGACCGCCAGTGATTGCCAGCGGAAGCGCGAGGAGATAGGCATCGAAAGCGGACCGTTGCACCCCCAAAGAGGTGCCGCCGCTTAACAGTGGGAAATATCCACCATGTGCGATGCCCAGGGCCATGTTGGTGATATGCGCCTCGTCGTACTTGAACTCGACGAGGCCAGGATATACCCATCGCAAGGCCGCCGCCAGCCATAGCACGAGGATCATCCACAGGCGCGCGCTGGTGCGTGAGAGGGTCTTTGAGATCATGCGGCAGCACCCGAATCGGATAGGGAAGATGCGGACAGATCGTCCGTCCGCTCCATAGCGCCAGCCCGGAGCGTAGCCACTGTCAGGCCGATGTACAGCCAGAAGAGGCTGGTCATATGGGGATATGTGAGGTTGAAGAGATAGTGGTCGAAAATGCCGCCGACCAAGCCGCCGAATACCGCCCCGCCAAGCCCCAGGGCGATCCCCTTCGCTCGCTCGGACAGTCCCTGCCGCCACGAGGCCACCAGATGCCAGAAGAATGAGAGCATCGTAAGCAGAAAGGCCGCCAGCCCGATCAAGCCCGTTTCCTCAGCGATCAGCAGGTACAGATTGGAAACGCCGATATATAGGTCGATGCGCGGCGCGCCAACGAACCCAACGCCAAACCACGGATAATCGGAGATGAGACGCAACGCGTCCTTATACTCACCGAAGCGCATCTGCGTCGCCCGGTCCTGACCGCGAATCCCGGCGAGGAAATGGGAAACATAGGTGTGCGCCTGGGGCAAGAGCAACAACAACCCGCCGCCGATCAAGCCCAGCACCAGTAACCGCCGGTAACGCACGATTCCCAGCAGGAACAACGCGGCCGCCAACCCTACCAGAGACCCGCGCGAGTACGTGAGATAAAGGCACAGAGCTTCCGTAGCCAATGCGGCCGCGATCAGCCAACGCGGCAGCACGGGCTTCCGCTCCGCGATCTGGGGCGCCGTCGCTGCCGTGACCAGGATCATCAATCCACCCAGCACATTCGGGTCCACGGACGTGCCGATGGCACGCATCGGGTTCGCCGGGTTGTCCTCGATGTACCGCAGCGCGCCATACCCACCCGGATAGCCGAAGCGCCCCAGCGCGTTGAGAATACGTACCGTCCACGCCTCCGGGATCACATACAGGATCACGCCGATGGCGGCCGCGCCGAGCCCAGCCAGGATGAGCACACGCATCACGTCCTCGATCTGGGCGAGATCGCGCACGTTGTTGATGACGAGGAAGAACACCGCGATCCCCAGAATGATCTCCACGAAGTGGCGAAGCACCGTCATCGTAAGCCGCGTATAGGTCAACCCGCGGGCAAAGGCCACCAGCGCCAATCCCAGGAAAAGCAGCACGGCCATTCCAATAGAGGAGGTCTCCAGCTCACGCTCACGTCCCGCCGCCAGCCGGGCCAGCCACACGAAGAAAAGCGCCATCAGCGCCACATCGAGGAAAGTCGGCGTGAATCCGATCTTAAACGGGAATGTAGCGAAGGGCAGGATACAAATGATGCCGACCAGCGCATACAGCCCCCACTGGACCGAGGTGATCATGAGCGCTCCGCCTATGACAGCGATCACGCCGGCCAGGGCGTACAGTGGTCCCAACGCGGCCACGTAAGCGGCCACGACAAAAGCAGCCGCGAGACAAAGCCCCCACACCGTCCGACGGGCTTTTCGCCGGTCGGGGCCGAACATCGCAGCCTGCAATCGCATCAGATACGCGTTAACCACACCTCTTCTCCTCCCCATCGATAACGCCAATATGCCCCAGATCACGCGTTTGGTCAACCCTCACGCCTCGAGCGTTGGGCTTTTCAATGTTCTAGCATTTCCACTACCATCCGCCGTTAAGCCCTGGGATAGGGGCCGTCGAGTACGGGGCGCGTGAGGTTGACCGCCTGGTTGTCGTTGGCTTGATGCGGATAGAGAAGCCCTCTGTTACCCAGTGAGCGTGAGTGCTTGACGGCTTCTCGAGAAAGCGGCTATACTGGCGATAGGACTCACTTCATCCGATGTGGAGAAGGCGAAAGGAGTATAACGCGGGGTAATCTCCCGGTCAAGGACCATACGCAGCGAAAGCGCCGTTAAATCCTACAAAACGCGCGGGCATGTTGCATATGATCCGAGAGCAGGAGGATTAGGCCCCAATTCCGCTGTATTTCCAGGAGCACAGTCGCGGAACTGCAGCATAATCAATAGTTAGGCGTTGCTTCTTTGCTGATTTATCTTGGGAGGGTAGTCAATGTTTCTGTGTTATGCCGATGAGAGTGGTTATAACGGGACGAAGTTTAATCCTAAGCAG
>JAGHDS010000004.1 GCA_021159845.1 Anaerolineae bacterium | reverse complement strand
GAGAGATCACGATATGCGTGGGGTGCTGGGCAGCAAGCTCTTCCACTGTGATCTGATCGTTCCGCCACACCCGGACGTCCGCCCCCAGCTCGCCCAGGTACTGCACCAGGTTGTATGTGAACGAATCATAGTTGTCAATCACCGCAATCATCAAGACCTCCCCACCCCGGAGCCACGGGTAAGCCAGACAGCAAGGCACAAGTCAGCGGTACGGGAAACATCCGCGCCTCATCGCCCCAGCTATCCGACAGTCATACAGCTATGATGCGGTAGCTGATTTCTCCCGCCTCTTACGCGCCCGTTCCGCTCTACGGCTGATCCGATTCCACACGCCTGTAAGCCCCATAGCCTTCTTGGCCAGCATCAACGTCTCTTTCGCCTCTTCCCGCGCCCGCAGCGTACCCTCGTAAATGACCTCCTCCACTAATCCGGCCTGAGCAGCGATCTCAGCCCGCCGCTCACGGATCGGGTCCAGGAAGTTATTGAGAGCGATCGCCAGCTTCTCCTTCACCTCCACATCCCCCACGCGGCCCTGGCGATAGCGCTCCTTCAGGTCCTCCACCTCGGCCTTATTGGGGTTGAAGATGTCGTGGTAAATGAAAACTGGGTTGCCCTCCACCCGGCCTGGGATGTCCGCCCGAATCCGATTCGGATCGGTGTACATCCTAAAGACCTTCTTGCGAACCGTCGCCGCATCATCGGAGAGGAAGATCGCATTGTTCAACGACTTAGACATCTTCGCCTTGCCATCAATCCCCACCAAGGTGGGCACATCGCCGATCATCGCCTCGGGGATGGGGAATACATCGCCATACATGCGATTGAAACGGCGGGCGATCTCCCGAGTGATCTCGACGTGGGCTTCGTTGTCCTTGCCAACGGGGACCAGGTGAGCCCGCGGCATCAAAATGTCGGCTGCCTGCAGCACGGGATAACCCAGCAGGCCAAAGGGCATCTCGGTCAGGTCGGCCGCGCGAGCCATCTCCTTTAAGCTGGGTAGCCGGCTGAGCCGCGGCACTGTCACCAGCATCTCGAAGATCAGATTGAGCTCGTACACCTCATGTACGGCGGATTGCAGGTAGATGGTGGATTTAGCCGGGTCGATGCCCACCGCCAGGTAATCCAACACCATATCCCGAGCATTATCCATGATGCGCTCGATGTCCTCCCGGCTGGGCCGCGTGGTGAGCATGTGCAAATCCGCGATCAGGAAGAAACATTCGTACTGATCCTGCAGGCGCACCCGGTTGACCAAGCTCCCCACGTAATGCCCCAGATGCAGCTTGCCCGTAGGCCGATCGCCGGTCAGAATTCGCTTCCGTTCCATGAGTCGTTCCTCCTCGATAGCTTCATCAGCATGTGGAATGCAAACCGCAATGACAATGCCCCTACACCAGCCCTCGCTCCGCCTGCTCGACGGCGAGAGCTAACGCCCGGGCTTTATTCATCGTCTCATTATACTCATAAGTCGGCTCGCTGTCCGCTACGATGCCCCCCCCAGCCTGGATGTAGCAAACATCCCCCTGCATAACGATCGTGCGGATGGCAATGCAGGTGTCCATAGTACCATCGTAGTCCACGTACCCCACAGCACCCGCGTATGGCCCCCTGCGTATCCCTTCCAACTCCTCGATGATCTCCATCGCCCGGACCTTCGGGGCCCCGGAGACAGTCCCCGCCGGGAAGGTAGCCTTCAGCAGGTCGAACGCCGTAATGCCCGGCCGCACCACCCCCTGTACGTCCGACACGATATGCATCACGTGCGAGTAGCGCTCCACGGTCATCATCCGCTCAACCTTGACGGTGCCGTACTCGCACACCCGGCCGAGATCATTGCGCCCCAGATCGACCAGCATCACATGCTCAGCACGCTCTTTCGGGTCGGCCAGGAGCTCCTCGCCCAGCCGGGCATCCTCCTCAGGCGTCACCCCCCGCCACCGCGTCCCGGCGATCGGGTGCAGATAAGCCGTTCGACCCTCCAGCCGCACATGCATCTCCGGTGAGGATCCGATCAGCCTCACATCGCCCGGCATCTCCAACAGGAACATGTACGGGGAGGGGTTCAACATGCGCAGCGCCCGGTAGATCGTCAGAGCGTCCGCGCGAGTACGCCGACGCAGCCTCTGGCTGAGCACCACCTGAAAGATGTCGCCAGCCACGATGTACTCCTTCGCCCGGCGCACCATACGCTCATATTCCACTTGAGTGAAATTGGACTTCCACGGCCGATCATCCGCGACGGGTTCGGGCTTTGGCACGTGCAACGGCTGTTGTAAGCGATCCACCATCTTTTCAATGCGAGCGACCGCCTCGGCGTAAGCGGCTGTCAGATCGCCCTCCAGCCGGGCATTGGCCAGCACTAACAGCCGATGGCGCACATGGTCGAAAACGACCAGGTTGTCGGCCAGGAGGAAGGCAGCGTCGGGAAGGTCAGGACGGTCGTCGACTGTCGTCGTGGGGAGCCGCTCGATAAAGCGAACAGTATCGTATCCCCAATACCCCACTGCACCACCGGTAAACCGCGGCAGCCCAGGCAGTTCGAT
>JAGHDS010000198.1 GCA_021159845.1 Anaerolineae bacterium | reverse complement strand
CTGTTGGCCTTTCCGATTCGATGGGTGCAGCCCACTGGGGAGGTGATGGCTCGGGCGGTGGATATCGCCCGTGAGCATGGCCGTACCGCGGTGTACGATGCGCTCTTTGCCGCGGTGGCCGAAGCGTATAATGCCCTTTTCGTGACAGCGGATATGCGTCTCGTTCGGGTTGCGCCTGATTTGACCTACGTCCGCCCCCTGGCTGGGTTCCGCCTTCCCTGATGCCCTCTTGTTTCCACCACGCGTTCCTCTATGTTCACTCGCGTCCCACTTCCAACAGGCGTCGCCGCGGGCGCATTGTCACTGAGCGTGCAGGCTGTAAATAGCAAAAAAGGTGATAGCCGTTGCAGGCCGTAACCCGGCATGGGGGGTAGGTTCGAGCGTTGGGGGCTTGTCTCCGTTTGACCAGGGCTGACATGGCGGTTATAATGCACCCGACTCGAGGTGACCCTACAGAGAGGGGTGCCTTCACCAACTGAATCATAAGCTGATGTGTAGCCTTCGGGGCAGGGTGAGCCTTGTCGCGAGACGAGGCGATTCCCGACCGGCGGTATGGCCCGTGCGGATGGGCCGAGCCCGCTACCCGCGAGAGCGGTGGATCCGGTGAGAGGCCGGGGCCGACGGTATAGTCCGGATGGGAGAAGGTGAAACGTGGCGGCGCGAGGTTCGCGCACGCGATGTGCTTGCATGGCTTGTATGCCCCGGAGGTGTGATTGGCCTCGGGGTTTTTTGTTGCCCATTGGGGGTATGGTGGCGACGTGGAGGTGGTCATGACGACGGAGGCGGATAGACGAAGGTGGCGATGTTACCTGCCTGCCGACGTGGTGCGGTCGGCCGTCTGGCAATGGGTGGCTCGCCACGCGGATGTGTTGCTGGTGCCGGTGGTCCTGTTGGGTTTCCTGGTTGCGTGGGACTTGCTGGTGAGGGTGGGGAACTACCCCGCCTTTATCCTGCCGTCGCCGGCGCGGGTGTGGGGGCGATTCCTGGCCGTGGCCTCCGATGGGACGCTATGGCGGCATACCCGGGTGACGTTGTTGGAGGTCGCCGCGGGGTTGGGGATGGGAGTGGGATCGGCTCTGGTGTTGGGCTACGGGCTGGCCAAATCGCCACCCTTAGAGCGGCTGCTGTCACCCTACATCGTCGCCTCGCAGTCGGTCCCCGTGGTGGCGGTCGCTCCTCTGCTGTTGATCTGGCTGGGCTTCGGCTTGTTACCCAAAGTGCTGGTCTGCGCTTTGACGGTGTTCTTCCCCATGTTGGTCAACACGATCATCGGCATCCGTTCCGTGGACCCTGATCTGGTGGCGCTCATGCGTTCGTTAAGGGCTACCCGGTGGCAGACCTTCGTGCTACTGGAGGTTCCGGCGGCCCTGCCGGTCCTGTTCGGCGGGCTTAAGGTGGCGGTGACGTTGGCCGTGATCGGAGCGGTCGTGGGGGAGTTCGTCGGGGCCGATCGGGGCTTGGGGTTCCTGTTGAACCTGGCGCGAGGCGTCATGGATACGCCGCTGCTGTTCGTCGCTCTGTTCACGCTGGTGGGTATCGCTCTGAGCCTTTACCTGTCGGTGAGCTGGTTGGAAGCCTGGCTGTTGCGCTGGCGACATGTGGAATAACATTCTGCGTATTGGAGGATGGGGCATGAGAGTGTGGCGTGTTCTCGTGTTGGCTGTGGTCGTCTCGACGTTGGTCGTGGCGGGGTGCGTGCCGCCGACACCTGTCTCCCAAACACCCGGAGGACAGGGACAGGCGCCGCGGCTGGAGAAGCTGACCCTGGGGTTGGGGTATATCCCGAGCGTGCAGTTCGCGCCGTTTTACGTGGCGTTGCAGAAGGGATTCTTCGCCAAGGAGGGGCTGGATGTCACATTCCGTCATGGCATGGAGACCGATTTCATCAAGCTGGTGGGGACGAACGAGCTTCAGTTCGCTGTGGCCAGCGGCGAGGAGGTGATCCTGGCCCGGGCGCAGGGATTGCCGGTAACATACGTCATGACGTGGTATCAGCGCTTCCCCGTCGTCGTGTTCGCCCCCAAGGGGGCAGGTCTGGATACGCCTAAGGCGCTGGAGGGGCACAAGGTGGGCATTCCCGGGCTGTATGGGGCGAGCTTTGTGGCCTGGAAGGCGCTGGTCTACGCGGCTGGGATCGATGAGTCCAAGGTGACGCTGGAGAGCATCGGTTACACCCAGGCGGAGGCGGTGAGCCAGGGCCGGGTCGACGCGGCGATCGATTATGCCGTCAACGGTCCGGTGAAGCTACGCCTGGCCGGCCAGGATGTGGACGTGATCTCCGTATCCGACTATATCGACCTGCCGTCCAACGGCCTGGTGACTAATGAGCAGACGATCCGCGATCGGCCCGATCTGGTGCAGCGCGTGGTGCGGGCGACGCTGAAAGGGCTCGAATATACGCTGGCGCACCCGGATGAGGCTTTCGCTATCTCCCTCAAGGCCGTGCCGGAGGCCGGCGGTGAAAACGAGCCCACCAGCCGGGCGGTTTTCGATATGGTACTGGACGAGTGGCGCATCCCGCAGGGCAGGAAGCTGGGATGGACGGACCCGCAACGGTGGGAGCAGGCTGTGCGTTTCATGCGGAAGATGGGGCTGATCGACGTGGATGTGGATGCGAGCGTGTTGTTTACGAACCAGTTCGTGGAGTCGCCATGAACGACCTGGGAATCATCTCCGTTGCCCGCGCGGCGTCATCGACAAGGTCGGCCCACGAGGATCTGCTTATCGCTGAGAGGCTGACAAAGTCATATCATGGCCCGCAAGGGCGAATACTGGCACTGGACGGTGTCTCTCTGCGAGTGCATCCGGGCGAGTTCGTGTGCGTCGTTGGGGCCTCCGGGTGCGGCAAGACGACGTTGTTGCGCATCCTGGGGGGCTTATTGCTCCCCACGCGCGGCCGTGTGCTGTTGGGCGATGAGCCGGTCACCGCACCCGGCCGAGGGATCGGCTTTGTCTTCCAGCGCACGAACTTGATGCCGTGGCGCACTGTGCTGCGTAACGTGTTGCTCCCGCTGGAGATCATGGGGGTCCCTCGCGAGGAGGCGACAGCGAGGGCTCGCTCCCTGATCGAATTGGTGGGGCTGCGAGGGTATGAGGAAGCTTACCCGCGCCAGCTATCCGGCGGGATGCAGCAGCGGGTCGTGCTGGCCCGGGCGTTGATTCACGAGCCGACCCTGTTGCTGCTGGATGAGCCGTTTGGGGCTCTGGATGCACTCACGCGCGAGCGCATGAACCTGGAGTTGCAACGCGTCTGGTCTTTGCGCAAGCCGACAGTCGTCATGGTAACGCACGACATCTCGGAGGCCGTCTTCCTGGCCGATCGGGTGTTGGTAATGACGGGACCACCCGGGCGTATCTCCCGCGAGGTGCAAGTGAATCTGGACCGCCCACGCACATTACAGGTGATGTACAGCGAACCGTTCATCGCCTTGGCCCGACGGGTACGGCAGGCTATTGAGGTCGGTCGCTGACTACGGTGCCTGCGGACAACAAGGCGTTGCCCTTCCGGTCGCTGGCCTGGGCGTTATTTGACATGAGGCGCGCCCAGTTTACTATATGCCAGGGCGGATAATGCGGCCAGGAGGGCAGGCACGACCAGTAATGAGAGCGCCGTGACGAGGCCGAGCCGGTCGGCCAGAAAGCCCGTGGCCCACGCGCCCAAGCCGCCTACCAGCCACCCGGTCCCCAACACCAAGCCGGAGGCCACCGCGGGCATGTGAGGCCAGGACTCGTTGCCCATGACGAGGTTGATGGGGAAGGGGATACCGCTGAGGACACCGAAGATAGCGACCAGCGGCAGCAGTGCCCAGCCGGGCGCGTGCAGGAACGTGATCAGCACGATGGGCAGGCTCAGGAAGGCGATAAGATCTGTTTGCCAGCGGCCGATGCGATCTGCCAACATCCCGCCCGTGATGGAGCCGATGCCCAGGCTGAACAGCAGCACGGACAGCGACGTGCTGCCCGCCGCGAGTGCTGCCCCACGACTTTGGTACAGGAGGGGCAGGTAGGTCGTGAAGCCGCGATAGAAATAGGCGTGCATCATGGTGATGAGCATGGCCGTGAGGAGGCCGGCTATCCGCCCGGTGCGGGCAAGCGCCCGGCGTCGGGCGGCCTCGTCAGCATCTACGCCGCCGCGCGGTAGCCAGCGGAAGAGCCATAGCCCCATGCCAACGCCTATGGGAATGAGAATGGCCGTGCCACGCGGCCCCATCACGGCCATCATAGCCGTGATGAGCAATGGCGAGAACGCGGCGCCGATGTTGCCTCCCACGGAGAAGACGGACATCGCCGTCCCGCGGTGGGTATGGCTGGCTACGGAGGAGACCGTGGCCACGCCGACGGGGTGGAACGTCGCGGAGGCCAGTGACCCCAACATGACCATGATCGCCAGCGCTGTGTAGCTGTGGGTGAATCCCACCAGTCCCATAACGATGCCGATCCATATCAGGCTGAACGCCCCCCAGAACCGGCTATCTTGTCGGTCGATCAGATAACCCAGGAGGGGCTGTGGGAAGGTGCCGCTGACGCTGGAGAGCATGGATAGCGTCCCGATCTGCGTATAGGTCAGCCCGAGGGTCGTGGCGAGTACGGGGTAGATGGCTGGCAGATAGTTGTTGCACAGCTCGAGGGTGAGATGGCCGAGCGCGGCCGCGCCTAGCGCTGGACTGATGTTCGGTAGAGGACGACGGAGAAGAGGGATGCGTGAGACGTTCATGTTGGCGTCTTCCGACCTCCATCAGATGGTGATTGGCCGTATTGTATCCGCAACGGAGAATTCGGCAAGACGACTGCGGGCGGGATCAGGCTTTTGCGATACTCTCAATGGAGGTGCCTCAAATGGCGAGCACTCGACCTAACATCCTGTTCATCTTCACCGACCAGCAAAACGCTTCCATGATGGGCTGCGCCGGGAATTCATATGTGAACACGCCAGCCATGGACCGGCTGGCGGCCTCCGGCGTTCGTTTCGAGCGGGCCTATTGCACGAATCCGGTATGCCTACCCTCCCGATTCAGCATGATGACCGGTAGGATGCCCAGTGAGATCGGCGTGCGCAGTAACGACGTCCCCCAGGAGGTATCGGTCCCAACGGACATCAAGCGAAATGGCCTTGGGTGGCTGTTGCGGAAGGCTGGCTACGACGTAGGCTATGGCGGGAAGATCCACCTGCCCAGGATGCATCCCACCGATCTCGGCTTCGAGTACATCACGGCCGATGAACGGGACGGCTTGGCGACGGCCTGTATCGAGTTCATCACGCGGGATAGGGACCGCCCCTTCTTTCTGGTTGCCTCCTTTATCAACCCGCACGACATCTGCTATATGGCCATCCGTGATTTCGCCGAGACCGAGGAGGAGATTCGACTCGTCCGGCACGGCGGGGTGGAGCTGGCGACGCTCGACGAGGCGCTCCGTTTACCCCCGGGCGTGGATCGCGAGGAATTCTTCCGGCGATATTGCCCACCGTTGCCGCCCAACTTCGAGCCCCAAGAGGATGAGCCCGAGGCGATCCGCGCGCTGCTGGCTCAACGCCCCTTCCGGATGCGGGCGCGCGAGTGCTGGGATGAGGAGCGATGGCGTTTACATCGGTGGGCTTACGCCCGCCTGACAGAGATGGTCGACGCCCAGATCGGCCGGGTGCTGGATGCTTTGTGGAAAAGCGGGCAAGCGGAGAACACCCTCGTGATCTTCACCAGCGACCACGGCGACATGGACTCGGCACACCGGATGGAGCATAAAACGGCCTTCTACGAGGAGGCCGTGCGCATTCCACTCATCGTGAGCTGGCCAGGAGTGATCGAGGCCGGGCGGGTTGACGATGAGCACCTGGTCTCCAACGGGCTCGATCTCCTGCCGACGTTATGCGATTACGCTGGCGTTGATGTGCCACCGGGCTTACTCGGCCGAAGCCTGCGCCCTCTGCTCGATGGCAATGGGACCTCTGCATGGCGCGCTTTCCTCCCCGTGGAGAGCGAGATCGGTCGCATGATCGTCACGGGGCGGTACAAGTACATGCTGTATGACGCCGGCGAGAGTCGGGAGCAGTTGATAGACCTGGAGGCCGACCCGGGGGAGATGCAGAACGCTGCCAGGCGTCCGGCCTATCGCGATGTGCTTCAGGGGATGCGAAGGCTCTTCGCCGGCCATTTCCATGACGGCGCATGATCTGGAATCAGGTCGCGCGGAGGCTCCCCCATGCCAGATACCCGCGAAAAGCCCACTGCCACAGGCGCTTCTTATCGTGGCAATAGGGCGACTCCCGTAGCAGCCAATAGCGCACGGCCGGCCGAAAAGCCCATATGAGGTACCGTCGCATCCCCAGCTCCTTCTTCATGTCCTGGATGTAGTCCTGCAGATCGTGGCGCTGGTAGTGTAGCACGCGCTCGCTTTCCGTCGTGTCCATCCAGTCCGTGGCGAAGGGCGTTGTGGAGAAAGCCTCGTCGGGTAACATGCCGATCCCCATCGCCTCCAGCGTCCGGGAGACCAGCTCGCGGTAGGTATATTGGCATCTGGGCCCCCCGCCGATCAACCACGTTCGTCCCCACACGGCATCGGTTTCCAGGGCGTTGGCGATGGCCAGGGCGACATCTCCCGAGTACACGAACTCGATCCGGTTGTCCAGCGGCACGTCGAACATCCCCGGGTCGAGGATAAGCCGGACGGGCAGTGCCGCCGCCAGTCGAAAGATCGCCCAGGTGAGCCCGGAGGACTTCACCATCTGCTCGCAGATGACTTTGTGCCGGGCGTAGTGTTCCTGGGGATTGACGGGATCGGTGATCTTCCGAGGTGGTTGTAGATGCTGGGTCTTCCCGTACACGTGGTAGGATGATGTGAAGAGCAACTTAGGCTGGGGTGACGTGGTCGATTGGATCGCCTGAATCAGGTTTCGGGTACCATCGACGTTGATGGCATAGGCCCACTCGGGGTGCTCCTCGCTCTCGATGCCCGTCGCCGAGAGCTTGGGGATCACGAACGCCAGATGCACGACGACGTCCTGCCCCTCAACCGCGGCGGCGACGTCCTCGGGCCGGCGTAGATCGCCCCAGAATAGCTCCACTCGGCCGCAAAACCGCCGGGCGGCCTTCTCATTCGCAGGCGTCTTCAGATCAAAACAGCGGACGGTGTGCCCGCGCTCTATCAGTAGTTTCAGTGTCCGTTGTCCAACGTTTCCAAACGCTCCGGTAAGCAATACCCTCATGTCGTATCCCTTCTTTCCAGTCCCTGCAGAATCATCTGTATGCCCTCTTGGGCTACTTCCCCCCAGTCGGTATCGTTGACATCGAGCAACGCTTGTAGAAGCAATCCCACAGCGAAGGAGACAAGCACCCGCGCGGCGATCATGGAATCCACCTCTCGCAGAGAGCCCTCCTGGATGCCTGCTTCGATCAGCTTGGAGAAGTACGTCCAGAAGCGCTGGTATGGGGCAATGGTCGCCTCCCACACCTGGGGATCACGTGCCGCCTTCGTCCAGAACTCTAAGAACATGGGAAGCTGGTTCTCGGCATTCTCGAACACGCTGCTGGCTAATCGTGCCATCTCCCTCAGCCCGTCGGGGACGGATTCGGCCTGGGTGAGCCCAAGGGATAGCCTGGACTCCAACTGGCTCAGCCAATCGGATAAAAGCGCCAGGAAGACGTCATGCTTGGCGGGGAAGTGGTGATAGAAAGCTCCCTTACTCACCCCGGCTCGCTCGCATATGTCCGAGACGCTGGTAGCATCGTATCCCCGCTGGGCGAAGCATTGCTGGGCGGCCTGAAGGATGCGCGCTCGTGTCTCGATGCTGCGTTGTTGTGGGCTCATCTCTACCTCATTCTCCTCTGGAATAATACCGACCGGTCGGTCTGATTTTACATCAGGTGGGCGAGTTGGGCAAATCCCGACGGGGCTGGAATCGCACGATGGATGAGGGCGTTCGCAGGGGGCAGCTTCGTGGCTCGCGTGGGGCTTGGGGACTCGCTTGCCGGTGGCCTGTGGGAGAATGTTCGGGTTTTTACGGTGTAATTGGGGACTAGCGGCTGCTCACGGTGATGCGAGTGAGCCGGATTTGGCGACTGACCGGCTGGCCGGCGTCCAGCACGCTGAGATACAGAGGGTAGCGGCCCGGGGCCAGG
>JAGHDS010000159.1 GCA_021159845.1 Anaerolineae bacterium | reverse complement strand
TATAGAGGGCCGCACACCTTCGCACCCATCAGGTAACCACCACATGCGCGCGCCACGTCCGCGTACGGACCTACTCCAAAGACGCCAGGGTGAATTCGTCAACCCCAGCCGCGCGGTCCTCGAAGCGGGCCAGGGCGAAGAGCAAAGAGGACAGCCGATTCAGATAGCGCAATGGATCACCGTTGCGAAGCTCGTTCTGGTGATATAGCTGGGCGACATAGCGCTCGGCCCGACGCACCACGGTACGCGCGACGTCCAGCATGGCGCCGCTCTGGCTATCGCCAGGCAAGATGAAAGCGAATGGCAGATCAAGCTCCGCGCCCAGGGCGTCGGTCTGCTCCTCCAGCCACTCGAGCCGATCAGCCTTCAACCACGGAGGACGGGTGGTCGCCCCCGGTAAAGTCGCCAAATCCGCCATGAGGGCATACAGATCACGTTGGACGCTCTGGATGATCTCCACGGTCCTGGGAGAATGGGCTAAAGTCTTCGCCACGCCCAACACGGAAGTCGCCTCATCGACTGTGCCGCAGGCCGTCGGTCGAAGATCATATTTGGGTACACGAGCATTTCCCAATACGCCCGTATACCCCTCATCACCTGCTCGAGTATAGAGTTTCCGAGACGTCATAGCCGCTCATCCTCTCGTACAATGTGTTCCTGATTCTACCGCATGGGCGCTGAGAGGGCAATGTGCTTGCAGTGGGTAACTATTCACCGCTAAGGTAGGAGAATCTAGCTGCGCCACATCCTTACACATCGAATCTCACGGACTCGTGTGTCCTGTAGCCAAACGACCCGACGGCCTGTTGGACCCCACCCCCCTATAGTCCCTTCTCCCCGATTTGCTCCGCCGGGGAGGGGGGACCAAGGAAATGGCCTGTGGTGGCGGCGCAGCTTCACTGCGCCGCCACCACAGGCCGAATCAAGCCCCCTTCTCCCAGGCGTGGGAGAAGGGGGTCTGGGGGATGAGGGCCATCCGCGGCCGAAGCACTTGGAGCTAGATGCCTGTATTGAGTGTGTCTTCATCCACGTCGCTCACCGGATACCAATGGGATCTAGTAGGAGCACGGTGGACAGTTACTGCAGTGGGGGGCACTACCCTGGCGGGCGGGGGCAGTTGGCACGCGTCGATGTCGGACAGTTTACGGATCATGCCTAAGTTGAAGCCCAGTGATCGTGTGCTATAATGCACGTGCTCATGTGGTGACAAGATACACTGCGCCGCTGATGTCGGCAGGCCAGGCCCCTGGCAGAAGGCCGGGGGCGGTCTGAACGGGTTCCAGACATCGTACTACTTTTCTCTTTCAATCTTCAGGAGGTCACGTTATGTCTCGTATCTCATTGGCCGGTTGGAGCGTCAACCGTCGCTTCCGACGTGATGATCAGCCGCTGAGCCTTTTGGAGTTCCCTCGCGTGGCACGAGAGGAGTTCGGGATCGACCAGATCGAGCTGAACGAGCCCTTCTTCGAGCGCCAGGATGATGGCTACCTGAACCAATTGCGGGCTGCTGCGAACAGCCAGGGCGTGCGGATGCTGAACATCGCGATCGACCGTCAAGGGGATCTGGGAGCGCCCAACCGGCTGGATCGTATGCTGGCCGTGTCCAATCACACGCGCTGGTTTGAGATCGCGGCTGCCCTGGGGTGCAACGCCATCCGTGCGAATATGGGCGGACACAACGACCCGGATGTGGAAGGGCGCCTCGAGCGCCTGATCGAGAGCTTCAGCATCCTGGCCGAGGTGGGTGCGCAGATGGGGGTCTACATCCTGATCGAAAACCACGGCGGCATCTCGGCCAATCCTGATAACATTTTACGCGTCATCGAGAGCGTGAATAATCCCTGGATCGGCACGCTTCCCGATTTTGGGAATTTCCCGCCGGAGGTGGATCGCTTCGCCGCGCTGAAGAAGCTGGCGCCCTACGCCGTAGCCGTCCACGCGAAAGCACGTGAGTTCGATGAGACGGGGAACGATCCAACGATCGACACCTTGCGATGCATTCAGATCATGGAGCAAATGGGATACACCGGCTCGTACGGCATCGAGTTCGAGGGGAAAGAGGACGACCATACGGGCGTGCTCAAATCGAAAGCGCTGATCGAGCGTGCCCTGGCTTGAGCCCACGCGTTTCAGGTGGGCTGCATCTCTTCCCAGATTCAGGCTACCACGGTTGTTTATACAATACACATCAGGCATGGTATGGCTGGATCCTGGTGGCGCTGGCTTATCGGCCCCACATGCCGATCACCACCAGCCCCACCGTGATCAGTAGCGTCGCCGTAATGCGGACCAGCCTGCCCTCCTCGCGATAGAGGAGAAAGGCCAGAACTACACCGATGACGATACTGAACTGCCGAAAGGCGACGACGTAGCTCGCCCGCTGGCTGAGCTGATACGCCCACAAGACCAGCCAATATGCACCAAAATTGAAGAGCCCGCCGAGTAGGGGCAATCGCCATCCGATGTCCTGTCCCGGTGGGTTCTTCGCGTTGTCGAGTGCTCCCATCCTCCGGGTAATGCGGAGGAATATCGCATAGAAGAGGAAAGAGAAGATGTAGAAAACATACTCATAACGGGCTGCCGTGCCTGGCCCTTGCTCCATGATCTCCGATGCCATCTTGTCCAACATCGTGTACCCCACGGTGCTCAAAGCCGTGAGGATGATCCACATGCTGGCGCGATTCAAGTATCGCCGCGGAGATAGCTCGCGAAACGAACGTTGCGGAGCGAGCAAGCACCCCAAAGCGACCAGGAGCATCCCCGCCCACCCCATAGCGGTTGGATAGCGGCCGCGCAGAACGTCGCCCAGGCCCACCAGGAGCACCGGCAGCGCCCGGGCGACCGGATAGACCACTGTGAAATCGGAGGCCGCGTAGCCTTTGGCCAGGAAGAGGTAATAGAAACCACAGAAGGCGCCGGATCCCAGCGCGTAGAGCCAGGCAGCCGGCGGAAGCGATCGGGTGTACCACTCGCTGACAGCTGCCGGGATCAGCCCGATCGCAGCGACCATGAGTAACAGCCGATAGAAGAATAGCGCCTCGGCTCGTTGGCGACGGGCGAGAAGGTTCCAACCAGCGTGAAAGAACGTGGAACCTAGGACGAGGGCGGCGGCGAGTGGGTTCATGATCCCCTGGAATTCAAATCATCAGAGCTCGATCCTGATGCGATCTTCCTCGACAAGCTCGACGACATCGCAGTCGTTCGCATAGGTGCGCTCTGGGAGAACGATCAGCACGTTAACTGGGGTATCGCCTACGGCGAATGGCGCGTGATGCCATACACCCGGCCGCAGCACGACCATCGTCCCCTTCGGTATACGGAAGACTTTGATCCTATCCAGTGGCACGTTCTCTTCAGGCGGGGTGGCGGGGCCAACCTGGAGCAAGACATCGCCATCCAGCGGCAGGATACCTTCTCCCGTCGCCGTGTGATATTCCAGCGTGTCGATAACGAGGGCACGCGGCTCTACCCGGCAATTCGAGAACGAAACGACGGGGGCTCCTCCCAGGTCCTGTTGGACCATGTCCCGGAAGAATTCGATCGGCGGGGCCCCGATCTTCTCGTGCTGTGGGTTGAGCATATCAGCGTAGAAACCAAAGGGTAAGAAAGCCTCGACGCTCAGCTCGGATACTTCGACGGTTCTCATGGGCCTCTCCTTACGCCATATGATTGGGTGAGATGAGATACGATACCG